>JAUZPT010000110.1 GCA_030705745.1 Bacillota bacterium
GGAATATTAATTTGTGGTGCAGCCAGCCCGATACCTGGACGAAGGCCGTATTGAGAAGCTATTTCCTCGTTTTGACTATTTTGCACATATTCCATTAATTCTCTTAATATGAATTGATCTTCCTCTGATGGCGGCATGGAAACTTCTGCAGCAATTTTCCTAAGTGAAGGGTGGCCATCTCGGATAATATCCTCCATCGTTAACATGATTCATTCACTCCTGTTTAAGAACTTGCTAAACTCTGCTTCTCAATAGTCTATCAAACAATTGTTAAAATGTTAACCATGTGTGCTCTTTATTTGAATGGAGGAGATGAAAATACGCAAAAAAAGGAGGGGGCGTGTTCCCTCACTCCTGATATTTCTCACTCATCGATTTAGTTTTAGTTATTTGAATTCACTCAAAATTATATCGGGTGTTAACACCAGCAGGCGCTACCAACGATAATGAGCAAAATGAATAGAACTACGATCAATGCAAAACCTCTGCCGTAACCGCAACCGCCATACCCGTAACCACAACAGCCACCGCCATATCCGTAGCCTCCGTAATAACCATACATTTTCGGAAATCCCCCTTTGACTTATTTCACCCTGAATCAATTACTACGGGCGATTAATACAGCCTATGAAGGTAAATGGTTTATGTATAGGCCAAAGCCTACTCGTAATAGAAATAATCTAGCATATAGATTTTTAGGGATTACAAGCCATAATGGGGGTTAACAAGCCGTATTTTTGGTATCTTGTCAAACGTGATTATTGTCGATATAGTAAGAATTGCGGAAATATTATGGAGGTTGAATCGATGCGAGTTTATTTAAAAAATAGTACCCTCATTGCAATTATTAGCTCAATCCTAATGTTAACAGGCTGTTTCAATCAACAAACTCCAGCTGAAAAAATGTATGTGGTCATGGAAAAGGTCGTTACAGCGGAGAAGGGCTTTGAAGATCAGCAAGATCCTTTAGTTGAATTAGAAATGAAAGAGAAAGTACAGTATGATCAAATCATGGCACTTGGCATGAAGCAATATGAAAAAGTGGTTAAAATCGCAGATGAAGCCATAAAGAATTCCTTGCAGCGTAAAGCATATATGAATGTGGAACAGAAAAGCTTGAAGGAATCTGAAATGGAATTCAAAAAAACGGGTGAATTCATTAAAGATATTGATGATGATCAATTGAGAAACAAAGCCAAGGAACTTTACAAAACCATGATGACAAGGTATAAAACACATGCTGTGCTTTATCGGGAATATATGACAGGCATTGCCTATGATCAGGAGTTATACCGTTTGTTTGAAAAGCAGAACGTTACACTAGATGAACTTCAGTCTGAGATCAATAAGATAAACAGCACATACAAGAAAATTTATGCTGCTAATAATCAATTTAATGAGCTGACACTAAAATACAATAAGGAAAAATTATCCTTTTATGAAACTGCAGGTATAAAAATAGATAAAAGTAAGAGTAAATAAAAAAATCGGTGAAGACACCGATTTTTTTATTTTCAACTTTTGTTACCCAACTGTTACATTGATGTAATACAGAATGATTATTTTTATAATACAGATAAGAATGTTGTTTGAAAAATAAACAATATGGGTATGATGAAAAATTTAGAGTTGTTGTTATTGACGAGCGCAACAGAGTTGTTGTAAACTCAGATTGTGAAAAAATATTGTATCATTTATTTTTCAATTATCACTGATACAGAATTTAATGCTGATGGTAAGAAGATGCAGTGTTTTTTGTGGGATTGAATGTGGAAAACTATATCGAACTGAAATAATGTTCGTCATCTCAGAAGAACATTGTCTGACCCTGAGCAAATATTAGAAGGAAATGAACGAAATCATCTGTACTTTATCCATTACTTTTGGGCAATCTAATTAGGTGAATTCTTGATTTTAACAATATTTTCTTTTTTAAAAGAAAGGAAGAGGTGACCAAAATGGCTTCGAATACAAAAAAGGCTCAACAACTCGATGCGAAAAAAGCACTTGAGGTAGTAGAAGAACAATTTCAAATGCTTCAAATTTTAAATGAAGAAGGAAATGTCGTAAATGAGGCAGCAATGCCTGAACTTAGCGACGAACAGCTTCAGGAATTAATGCGTCGTATGGTTTACACACGCATACTGGATCAACGTTCGATTTCCCTGAACCGTCAAGGGCGTTTAGGTTTTTATGCACCTACAGCAGGGCAGGAAGCTTCTCAATTGGCTTCACAATTTGCGCTTGAAAAAGAAGATTTTATTCTTCCTGGATACCGTGATGTTCCACAAATGATTTGGCACGGATTGCCTCTATATCAAGCATTTTTATTTTCTCGCGGACACTTCCAAGGCAATCAAATTCCTGAAGGTGTGAACGTAATCTCTCCGCAAATTATTATCGGTGCTCAATATATTCAAGCAGCAGGTGTTGCTCTTGGTATGAAAAAACGCAGCGCTAAATCAGTAGCAATTACTTATACAGGTGATGGCGGAGCTTCTCAAGGTGACTTCTATGAAGGCATCAACTTCGCAGGTGCATTTAAGGCGCCGGCAATCTTTATCGTGCAAAATAACCGTTTCGCTATTTCAACACCAGTTGAAAAGCAATCAGCTGCAAAAACAATCGCTCAAAAAGCAGTTGCAGCAGGTATTCCTGGAATCCAGGTTGACGGTATGGATCCATTGGCTGTTTATGTAGCAGTACGTGAAGCTCGTGAACGCGCTGTTAATGGTGAAGGGCCTACTTTAATTGAAGCGATGACTTACCGTTATGGACCGCATACCATGGCTGGTGATGATCCGACACGTTACCGCACAAGTGATCTAGATAATGAATGGGAAAAGAAAGATCCATTGGTTCGCTTCCGTAAGTTCCTTGAAAACAAAGGAATTTGGAATGAAGGAATGGAGAATGACGTCATTGAAAAAGCAAAAGAAGATATAAAAGAAGCAATTCAAAAAGCGGACCAAGCACCGAAACAAAAAGTTACTGACTTAATGTCAATCATGTATGATGAAATGCCTTACAACCTTAAAGAACAATATGAAATTTACACAGCAAAGGAGTCGAAGTAAGCCATGGCTCAATTGACAATGATTCAAGCAATTACGGATGCACTAAAAACTGAACTTCGCAATGATCCGAATGTATTAGTATTCGGTGAAGACGTTGGAGTGAACGGTGGTGTGTTCCGTGCAACTGAAGGACTCCAAAGTGAATTTGGAGAAGACCGCGTATTCGATACACCGCTTGCAGAATCTGGTATCGGCGGTTTAGCAATTGGTTTAGGGTTACAGGGCTTCCGTCCCGTACCTGAAATTCAATTCTTTGGCTTTGTATTTGAAGTTATGGATTCAATTGCAGGCCAATTAGCTCGTATGCGTTTCCGTTCAGGAGGCCGTTATACTGCACCTGTAACGATTCGTTCTCCTTTCGGAGGTGGCGTACATACGCCTGAAATGCATGCTGACAGTTTAGAGGGATTAATGGCACAAACACCTGGTGTTAAAGTGGTCATTCCTTCTACACCTTACGATGCAAAAGGATTATTAATCTCAGCTATCCGTGATAATGACCCTGTCATTTTCCTTGAGCACATGAAGCTATACCGCTCATTCCGCCAGGAGGTTCCTGAGGGTGAGTATACGATTCCGCTTGGTAAAGCAGACGTGAAACGTGAAGGTACAGACTTAACAATCGTAACTTATGGAGCAATGGTACAAGAATCATTAAAAGCAGCTGAAGAACTTGAAAAAGAAGGACACTCTGTCGAAGTGATCGACCTTCGCACAATTAGTCCTTTGGATATCGACACAATTATTGCGTCCGTTGAAAAAACAGGACGTGCAATCGTTGTCCAAGAAGCACAAAAACAGGCGGGAATTGCTGCGAACGTAGTTGCAGAAATTAACGACCGTGCGATTTTGAGCTTGGAAGCGCCAGTACTTCGCGTAGCTGCGCCTGATACTGTTTTCCCATTCTCGCAAGCTGAGACCGTTTGGCTTCCAAATTATAAAGATGTAATCGAAACAGCTAAAAAAGTTTTAACATTCTAATGGATGAGAGGGGAGAATTGCTGCTTCCCTCATTTCCTTAATAAAGCAGAATATGAACTATAGGAGGATGAATCCAAGTGTCATTTCAATTTAAAATGCCTGACATCGGCGAAGGTATTCACGAAGGCGAAATCGTCAAGTGGTTTGTAAAAGCTGGCGACAAAGTCCAAGAGGACGATGTTCTTTGTGAAGTTCAAAATGATAAAGCTGTCGTAGAAATCCCTTCACCAGTTGCAGGGACAGTTGAAGAAGTATTAATCGGTGAGGGTACAATTGCAACAGTTGGCCAAATACTGATTACATTTGATGCTCCTGGATATGAAAACTTGAAGTTTAAAGGTGATCACGAAGACGAGGCGCCTAAACAACAGGAAAAAACCGAAGCTCAGGTTCAATCAACGCTAGAAGCTGGCCAGGATATCAAGAAAGAAGCAGCAACACCAGAGATAGCTCCAGCAGCAACCGGCGCAGGCGTTCAGCAACAGGCTGAAGTCGACCTTGACCGCCGAATCATTGCTATGCCTTCCGTTCGTAAATACGCGCGTGAAAAAGGCGTTGAAATCCGTCAGGTTTCCGGTACAGGAAAAAATGGCCGAATCATGAAAAATGATATTGATGCATTCTTAACCGGTGGTGCGTCTGCACCTGCAGTTCAAGCTGTATCTGCAGAAACAGCAGCTGCTCCAAAAGCGGAAGAAACAAAAACGGCAGCGGCTGCACCAATTCCTCAGGGAGAATATCCTGAAACGCGTGAAAAAATGAGCGGTATTCGTAAAGCTATTGCAAAAGCGATGGTAAATTCGAAGCATACAGCACCGCACGTTACATTAATGGATGAAGTGGATGTAACAAAATTGGTTACACACCGCAAGAAATTTAAGGATGTTGCAGCTCAAAAAGGAATTAAGCTTACGTTCTTACCTTATATCGTGAAAGCACTGACAAGCGCGCTTCGTGAATTCCCGGCGTTAAATACGTCATTGGATGACGCGACAAGTGAAATCATCCACAAGCATTATTATAATATCGGAATTGCAGCCGACACGGAAAAAGGCTTACTTGTTCCGGTTGTAAAAGATGCGGATCGCAAATCTGTATTTACAATTTCTAATGATATTAATGTACTTGCAGGAAAAGCGCGTGATGGAAAGCTTGCTCCTAACGAAATGAAAGGCGCATCTTGTACCATTTCTAACATCGGTTCAGCTGGTGGACAGTGGTTTACTCCTGTCATTAACCATCCGGAAGTAGCTATTCTTGGAGTTGGGCGCATTGCGGAAAAGCCGATCGTAAGAGACGGTGAAATCGTTGCTGCACCTGTATTGGCTTTGTCCTTAAGCTTTGACCACCGCATGATTGACGGTGCGACTGCACAAAATGCGCTAAATCATATTAAGCGTTTATTGAACGATCCAGAACTTTTGTTAATGGAGGGGTAATAAATGGTAGTTGGAGATTTCCCAATTGAAACAGATACTATAATCGTTGGTGCCGGTCCTGGTGGGTATGTTGCAGCCATTCGTGCAGCTCAGCTGGGTCAGAAGGTCACAATCGTTGAGAGAGGTACCCTTGGTGGAGTGTGTCTTAATGTCGGATGTATCCCATCAAAAGCGTTGATTGCTGCTGGCCATCGTTTCGAGTCAGCCAAGCATTCAGATGATATTGGAATTACAGCTGAAAATGTCAAGGTTGATTTTTCAAAGGTTCAAAAGTGGAAAAGCAGCGTTGTTAACAAGCTTACAGGTGGAGTAGAAGGCTTGTTAAAAGGCAATAAGGTGGAAATCGTTCGTGGCGAAGCATTTTTTGTCGATGGCAATACGCTTCGTGTAATGGATGAAAACTCTGCACAAACTTATACATTCAAAAATGCGATTATTGCTACAGGTTCTCGCCCAATCGAGCTTCCTGCATTTAAATATACAAAACGTGTTCTTGATTCTACTGGTGCACTTGCTCTTCAAGAAATTCCTGAAAAAATCGTTGTCATCGGCGGCGGTTATATCGGAACGGAACTTGGCGGAGCATACGCAAACTTTGGCACACAAGTGACAATTTTAGAAGGCACGGATGAGATTCTTAACGGTTTTGAAAAGCAAATGTCTTCACTTGTTAAACGCAACCTGAAGAAAAAAGGCGCGGAAATCATCACGAAGGCACTTGCTAAAGGCGTGGAAGAAACAGAGAACGGTGTGACTGTTTCCTACGAAGTGAAAGGTGAATTACAAAAAGTTGAGGCTGATTATGTATTCGTTATGGTCGGACGACGTCCAAACACAGATGAACTAGGCCTTGAACAAGCTGGCGTTGAAATGACTGATCGCGGAATCATTAAAATCGATAAGCAATGCCGTACGAGCGTTAGCAATATTTATGCAATCGGTGATATCGTCGAAGGCCCGCCGCTCGCTCACAAAGCTTCTTATGAAGGCAAGATCGCGGCAGAAGCAATTGCTGGACATCCTTCTGAAATCGACTATCTGGCTATTCCTGCAGTCGTATTCTCTGATCCGGAACTAGCTTCCGTTGGTTATACTGAAGCACAAGCGAAGGAAGAAGGAATCGACGTATTAGCGTCCAAGTTCCCATTCGCAGCGAATGGACGCGCACTTGCATTAAATAGCACAGATGGCTTCATGAAACTGATCACTCGTAAAGAAGACGGTCTTGTTATCGGTGCACAAATTGCCGGTTCAAGCGCGTCTGACATGATTGCTGAACTTGGCCTTGCCATCGAAGCAGGCATGACAGCTGAAGATTTAGCAATGACCATCCACGCTCATCCAACCCTTGGTGAAATCACCATGGAAGCAGCTGAAGTGGCAATGGGAAGCCCTATCCATATTATTAAATAAAAACAAAATCCTTTCCGTTTATGCGGAAAGGATTTTTTATGATGTTTTAAAAAAATTAAAAATGGGAATTGACAAATATCCATAAATTTCTTGTCGTAAAAATGTTTAGAATGTAAATCTATCCTTTTGAAAAAGAACATATAATTCTAAAACAGAGATGATAACTCATAAATCCGCATAAAAGTATTGGTGGTGGGTGATGAAAATTTATGTTGTAATCCTATTGCAATTTATTCTATGGAGTGGATATACGCTCACAGCATGGCTATCCAAGCATGATCAGCCTATTTATAATATTGCTATGTTTCTTATCTTTCTTAATCTTGCGTTCCAATTAGGAAATTACATCACGAAATCATCTCGCCATACTTTTTTCATAACTGCGTTTAGCCTGACTCTTTATGTGTCATTTCATCTAACCATGTCTTTTTTTGGCCAATAAAAAACAAAAACACAGCCTGTGGCTGTGTTTATTTTCTTGGATAATAATACATAATTCTTCCGTTAAAAAGATGAAGTTCACCTTTAAGTTTGTTGGCGAGAAATTTGCAAAACTCATTCGCTTTTCCCTTATCGCCAAAAGTGGAACCTTCAGGCAAAGTAATCTGTATGTAGGATTGTTCACTTTCTACTCCGTTTTCATCAAGTACGGTTTCTTTATCAGCTCCGATAATCATTGCATAATATCTGTCGTTTTCGGAATGAAGATAAAACCATTTATCTTTTCCTTCTTCTGTTTCTTTAATTGAATAAGGAAAAGAAACCTCCTCATATTTCCAGCCTAGCTGATCACCAGTTTTTGCAGTGATTTCTTTATAATAGTGAAAAAACTGTTTGACTTCGTCGATCGTAATATCTTTCTGTGAAGAAGCAGCAACAAGTTTTATATATGCATTTTCTGCCATCTTTATTTCCCCCTTACAACCAAATACTGTACCATTTTATTCTAGCATTGGTGAAAATCGAATGACAACAACTATAATGGGTATTTTTCTTGTCTTTTTACTAAAAATGAAATATAATAATATTCTAAATATTTAGATAAAAGGAGAGATGTCATGGATTATTTTGAAAAACTTTATGATGAACATGAAAGCGCCAAAGTAAGGTTTGTAGGTTTTGCCACTGAAAATGCTCGCTATGACTTTGGAATCGTTTATACGAATCTGTTTTTTGGGAAACCATTGGTAATTTGTATGCAAACAGGCCGTTCTACTCTCCTCGACCCTCAAGATATTGAAGATAAGGAATACTTGCAAAAAGTATTTCGGATCTCTTGCGCAAATCAGGCATCTGAATTAGTCGAATTTTTCAGAGAAGCGATTCCCTCTATCCCATTTCAAACCGAATACGAATAATTTCAGAAAGCAGGCATTTAATCGTGCCTGCTTTTTAAATTATATTTCATTTAATCAACCTTTAAAATAAATATGTTATACAATTTAGGCTTGAAAAAATATATGTGTTATATTATTATGGTATTAAAGATGTTGAAGCGCTTTCAAATTTGTGATCATCAAAAAGAAAAGGGGAATGTATAATGGGTAC
>JAUZPT010000111.1 GCA_030705745.1 Bacillota bacterium
CATATTAAAGGCTTTGAAGCTCTTGGAGCAAGTGTGACAAATGAACAGGGTGCTATTTATTTGCGTGCAGACGAGCTGCGTGGAGCACGTATTTACCTGGATGTTGTCAGCGTAGGAGCCACGATTAATATCATGCTCGCTGCTGTCCGGGCAAAAGGGCGTACCATTATTGAAAATGCGGCGAAAGAACCGGAAATCATTGATGTTGCGACTCTTTTAACGAATATGGGTGCGAAAATTAAAGGCGCAGGAACGGATGTCATCCGGATTGATGGTGTCGACCATCTTCATGGCTGTCAGCATACGATTATTCCTGATCGAATTGAAGCGGGAACGTACATCATTCTCGGTGCTGCAGTTGGGGAAGGAGTCTTGATCGACAACGTCATTCCACATCATTTGGAATCACTCATCGCCAAGTTGCGCGAAATGGGCATTCAAATCGAAGCGGGAGACGACCAGATTTTTGTTGCCGGAAACAGTTCTTTTAAAGCGGTTGATATAAAAACATTGGTCTACCCGGGGTTCCCGACCGATCTTCAACAGCCGTTCACTAGCTTGCTGACGAAAGCTTCCGGATCCAGTGTTGTAACCGATACCATTTATGGAGCACGCTTTAAGCATATCGACGAATTAAGACGAATGAATGCAAACATTAAAGTGGAAGGACGATCTGCAATTATCAATGGTCCCGTCCAGCTACAAGGTGCTAAGGTAAAAGCAAGCGATCTGCGTGCTGGCGCAGCGTTGGTCATTGCCGGATTGATGGCAGAGGGAATCACAGAAGTTACTGGACTTGAGCATATTGACAGGGGATACAGCAACCTAGTCGAAAAGCTGAATGGTCTTGGCGCAACAGTGTGGAGAGAAGCACTGTCGAAAGAAGAAGTCGAACAAATGAAAAACACCTAATCAATTTAGGTAAATAAACATACGGCCATTTTGATCGAGAAGAATGGGGGAAAAACGGATGGAAAGAAGTTTATCAATGGAGCTTGTCCGCGTGACAGAAGCTGCAGCGCTCGCTTCTGCACGATGGATGGGACGCGGAAAGAAAGATGAAGCAGATGACGCAGCCACGTCAGCTATGCGTGACGTATTCGATACGATTCCGATGAGGGGAACCGTCGTAATTGGCGAAGGGGAAATGGACGAGGCACCAATGCTTTATATCGGAGAAAAACTCGGAACCGGTTATGGCCCACGTGTGGACGTAGCGGTAGATCCTCTGGAAGGAACGAATATTCTTGCTTCAGGCGGCTGGAATGCATTAGCCGTTTTGGCGATTGCGGATAATGGGAATCTCCTGCACGCACCTGATATGTACATGGACAAAATTGCCGTCGGACCGGAAGCTGTTGGCCAGATAGATATGAACGCATCCGTGCTCGATAATTTGAAAGCGGTCGCACGCGCGAAAAATAAAGATATTGAGGATCTGGTTGCAACGGTCATGAATCGTCCGCGCCACGAACATATTATTGCCCAATTGCGCGAAGCTGGCGCAAGAATTAAACTGATCAATGACGGAGATGTTGCAGGCGCAATCAATACAGCGTTTGACCATACCGGTGTCGACATTTTATTTGGCTCTGGTGGTGCCCCTGAAGGTGTACTTGCTGCGGTTGCGTTAAAATGCCTAGGCGGTGAAATTTTAGGTAAGCTGGTTCCACAAAATGATGCCGAACTTGAACGATGCAAGAAAATGGGACTTGATGTAGACCGCATTCTCCGCATGGAAGACCTGGTTCGTGGAGATGATGCTATTTTCGCAGCAACAGGCGTGACAGATGGAGAATTGCTCAAAGGCGTTCAATTCAAAGGGTCATACGGCTCAACCCATTCAATCGTCATGAGAGCGAAATCGGGAACGGTTCGATTTATCGAAGGCCAGCACAGCTTGCATAAAAAGCCAAATCTCGTCATCAGATAAGAAAAGCTCCAGCGCCGTTTTGCGGGCGTTTGCGCCAGACATAAAAATTTACATCAATTTGGAAACCCTTACATTAGGGAGAGGTCATTTCTTCAGTGGAGAAGGGGTGGCCTACCCCCGTTGATCATCTCGATTAAACCAATTTTTTTCTTCCTCATGAGTCTCAAAAAAAAATCAGTTGATTATTTTTTTATGAAAAGGGTAAAATAGAAATTGTTTCTATACTTCATTACTTTCCTTTCTCAAAACAATCGTATTAACTGACTTTCCTACTCCTCCAACTCTTATTTTTCGTAAAAGTGGGTACATTCTTTCATTCTGAAGTCCTAATTACTCTTTGAATAAGTTGAATACTAGATTTTCTTTTACTGGGATTTTTTCGTGTGTGGTCGGAGTTTTGGAACAAAAATTCAAAGTGTGGTGTACTAATGGAATTGACAATTTCTAGTTTAGAAAATATGAAGCTCAAGGAACTTTATGAGCTTGCAAAAGAATACAAAGTTGCGTACTATAGCAAATTAACAAAAAAAGAATTAATCTTCGCCATCCTTAAAGCTCGTGCCGAACAACAAGGTTATTTCTTTATGGAAGGCGTCCTTGAAATCATCCAATCGGAAGGCTTCGGATTCCTTCGGCCAATCAACTACTCGCCAAGCTCACAGGATATTTACATTTCCGCCTCTCAAATCCGCCGCTTCGATCTTCGCAATGGCGATAAAGTTTCCGGGAAAGTGCGTCCACCGAAAGAAAACGAACGCTATTTTGGACTTCTGCAAGTGGAAGCAGTCAATGGTGATGATCCGGAATCGGCAAAGGAACGCATTCATTTCCCAGGCTTGACGGCGCTTTATCCGAATCGCCAAATGAAACTGGAAACGACACCTAAGCATCTTTCGACCCGAATTATGGATGTTATCGCTCCTGTCGGCTTTGGGCAGCGTGGCTTGATCGTTGCGCCTCCAAAAGCGGGTAAAACGATGTTAATCAAGGAAATTGCAAACAGCATCACAACGAATCATCCAGAAGCTGAACTGATCGTCCTCTTGATTGACGAGCGCCCGGAGGAAGTAACCGATATCGAACGCTCAGTTGCCGGAGATGTCGTCAGCTCGACGTTTGATGAAGTGCCTGAAAATCATATTAAAGTGGCAGAGCTTGTTCTTGATCGCGCGATGCGCCTTGTTGAGCATAAGCGCGATGTCATTATTCTTATGGACAGCATTACACGCCTTGCCCGTGCGTACAATCTCGTAATCCCGCCAAGCGGCCGAACATTATCGGGAGGTATCGACCCTGCTGCCTTCCATCGTCCGAAGCGCTTTTTCGGGGCGGCGAGGAATATTGAAGAAGGTGGAAGCCTGACCATTTTGGCGACGGCACTCGTGGATACGGGTTCACGAATGGATGACGTCATTTACGAGGAGTTCAAAGGAACAGGAAATATGGAATTGCATCTTGACCGTGCTCTTGCGGAACGTCGCATTTTCCCTGCGCTCGATATCCGACGCTCGGGTACACGTAAAGAAGAATTGCTCATTCCGAAGGATCATTTGGACAAGCTGTGGGCCATCCGCAAATCAATGTCAGACACGCCTGACTTTGCGGAACGCTTCTTGAGAAAGCTGAAACAATCGAAATCGAACGAAGAATTTTTTGCCATTCTTGGTGAGGAAATGAAGGGGAGTCGCTCGACGAACCGCCAGCAATAAGAAGAAGTTCCCATCTTGCATAAAACGTTTTTCCTTGTTATAATGTGTACAGTGTGTTTTTAGCATATTCCATTTTCGTCTTAGACAAGCATGGAATGGAATTGATAACTCTGTTTCGAATGATTCAGGGCGGAAGGAGATGAAAAGAATGAAAGCAGGAATTCATCCTAATTACAAAATAGCAATGGTGAAATGCGCTTGCGGTAACGAGTTTGAAACAGGTTCTGTTAAAAACGAAATCCGCGTTGAGACTTGCTCTGAGTGCCATCCATTCTATACTGGACGTCAAAAGTTTGCTGAAGCTGGCGGACGTGTTGATCGTTTCAACAAAAAATATGGCATCAAATCAGAACAACAATAATTATTCAAAACAGGCAAGAAGCACAATCCCTTGCCTGTTTTTTACTTTTACATAAGTCATTTTTATATTGAATGACTGAATATAAATAGATTTCATCGTGGTTTGCATGGAAGGAGAGGCCTGAATTATGTATGTGATGAAGCAAAGCGGATGGGTTGAAGTAATCTGCGGCAGCATGTTTTCCGGAAAGTCCGAAGAATTGATTCGCCGAGTTCGACGAGCGCAGTTTGCCAAACAGAAAATAGCTGTTTTTAAACCGAAAATCGATAATCGCTATAGTGAGGAATCAGTCGTTTCCCATAACGGCTCCTCTTTTATTGCGTTGCCAATTGCCCATTCAACTGAAATATTGCAACATATTGATGCTGAAGTGGATGTCATCGCCATTGACGAAGTCCAATTTTTCGATGACGAAGTTGTTCGCATTATTCAACAACTCGCTGACAGCGGCTATCGCGTCATCACTGCAGGCCTCGATCAAGATTTCCGAGGCGAACCTTTTGGAAAAATGCCGGCTTTGATGGCGGTTGCCGAGCTTGTAACGAAGCTACAGGCGGTCTGCGCCGTCTGTGGTTCACCTGCAAGCCGTACGCAGCGACTCATTAATGGAAGCCCGGCGTCCTACCATGATCCCGTGATTTTGGTGGGCGCATCCGAGGCATATGAGCCTCGCTGCCGCCATCATCACGAAGTTCCGAAAAAGGCTGCCTTCTCTGAAGTTGAACAAGCCACACAAACATTATCATAATTCACGCGCGAAGCCTCCTCCGGTTAAGATCGGGGGAGGCTTTTTGTTCCTTGGTAAAATTTCTCTGATGTGCTTTTTTGGAAAAGGGCAAGATAAAGAAAACTCGCCGATTGGCTAGCCTTTAGGCGAAGACAGAGGCGTAGTTGCACTTATCGCGCTCAAATCGCCACATCCTGTGGCTTTCGCCCGACTAGGACATCCTGTCCCTCGTGCGTTCAGAATTTATGGAAGCTAATAAAAAAGAGAGGTGTAATAAAATGAAAAAATACGTAATTTTGGCGGGAGCGATGAGCCTCTGTTTAATCGGCTGCAATAAAAGTGCCGAAAAAGGTTATGACATAAAAAAAGACCGAAACACACCGCAATTCATGTCGTACAAACCGAAACCCGCTGGAACCAACCAAAATAAACCGGTGGGCAACGATTTTACGAATCAAAATCCAAACTTCCTTAACTTGAATGGTACAAGTAGCGGAAGCTCCGCCAGCACAAGCATGGGCCTTGATGTGAATAAAGCGAAACAGACGATCGGACAAATGAAGGATTTGAGTCCGGGATCCATTTGGATTCATGGGGATACGATGCGCGTAACTGCTTATAAAAAAGGAACACTAACGAATAGAGAAAAAGCGATAGTAGAAGCACGCCTTCAGCGTAAACTTATTCAGGCGCTTCCGCGATATACAATAAAGGTGAATGTGACGGAGAAAAAATGACGGCATGCTCTTTAATGAGCATGTTTTTTATGCGTTTTGGCACCTCGGAAAGTTTTTTACGTATTTATTGGTTTTGACGATGTCTTTCACCTATACTATAATTAGAATGTTATGGACTAAAAACTGAGGTGAATAACTGTGTTCGATCGTCTTCAATCTGTTGAAGATCGTTATGAAAAGTTAAATGAACTTTTAAGCGATCCCGAAATTGTTAATGATTCAAAAAAATTACGCGATTATTCAAAAGAACAATCCGATATAAATGATACGGTTCAAGCATACCGCGAATACAAAGATGTTCGCGAACAGTTACAAGACGCAAAAGTGATGCTTGATGATAAACTTGATGCGGATATGCGAGAAATGGTCAAAGAAGAAGTAAACGAACTTCAAAGCCAATTAACTGAGCTAGAGGCTCGTTTGAAAATTCTTCTCATCCCGAAAGACCCTAACGATGATAAAAACGTTATTTTTGAAATTCGTGGGGCAGCTGGTGGAGATGAAGCTGCGCTATTCGCTGGAACGCTTTATCGCATGTATAGCCGCTTTGCTGATGCACACGGCTGGAAAACTGAAGTCATCGATTCTAACCCGACCGGCCTCGGCGGCTTCAAGGAAATCATTTTTATGATCAACGGCCAGGGTGCTTATTCAAAGTTGAAGTTTGAAAACGGTGCCCACCGAGTTCAGCGTGTTCCGGAAACGGAATCTGGCGGACGGATCCATACGTCAACGGCCACGGTTGTTTGCTTGCCAGAAGCAGAAGAACTGGAAGTCGAAATCCATGATAAAGATATTCGCTTTGATGCTTTTGCGTCAAGTGGCGCCGGCGGACAGAGCGTAAATACAACGATGTCAGCGGTTCGTTTAACGCATATTCCGACTGGTATTGTTGTATCGTGCCAGGATGAAAAATCACAGCACAAAAATAAAGACAAAGCGATGAAAGTATTGCGCGCCCGTGTTTATGATAAGTTTCAGCAGGAAGCGCAAGCGGAATACGATTCCGTTCGTAAATCGGCGGTAGGTACGGGAGACCGTTCAGAGCGGATTCGCACCTACAATTTCCCGCAAAATCGTGTTACCGACCACCGCATCGGTTTAACGATTCAAAAACTTGATCAAATCCTTGAAGGAAAGCTGGATGAAATCGTCGACGCATTGATTGTTGCCGATCAATCACAGAAACTTCAGGACGCTTCCAATGAGTAAAAAAGTTTTCGAAGCCCTCCATTGGGCTTCTTCTTTTTTAATAGAAAAAGGTAGGGATGAAAACGCGGGCGAATTATTGCTCATCCACTACACAGGCTTCAAGCGTGCTACGCTCCTGGCCGAGCTGCGGAGCGATCTGGCGTCAGAAGTATGGACGCGATTTGAAAAAGCGGTCTATGAACATGGCGAGGGAAAGCCGATTCAATATATCATCGGTGAGGAAGAATTTTACGGGCGCACCTTTGAGGTGAATGAAGCGGTCCTAATTCCACGGCCAGAAACCGAGGAGCTTGTGTTTGAAGCACTTCGGCGCATCGAGCAAAAATTTGGCAATGAAGAAAGTTTGAGTTTGGCCGATATTGGCACAGGAAGTGGGGCAATTGCCATTTCAATGAAGCTTGAAGCGCCATTTTTGGAAGTAACGGCAACAGACATTGCCGAAGAATCACTCGATGTGGCCCGGAAAAATGCCGCTTCACTAAAGGCGAACATCGAATTTCTGCAGGGCGACATGCTTCTTCCTTTTATCGATGCCAAACGCACCTTTAATGTCATCCTCTCTAACCCTCCCTATATTCCCGAAGGCGACGAAGCAGGGATGTCGGTAGTCGTTACTGAACATGAACCTCATCGGGCATTGTTCGCTGGCGTGGATGGCTTGAACTTTTACCGTCGTTTTATGGAACAGCTTCCTGCTGTCCTGAATCGGGATTCTCTCGTCGGCTTTGAAATCGGTGCGGGTCAGGGAGAAGCTGTTGCCCAGCTGCTGAAGGGAACCTTCGCACACGTGCATGTAGACATCGTCAATGATATAAACGGCAAGGACAGGATGGTTTTTGCGGACATTACCCTGATGGTCTAGCAACTGAAACTTAAAGGACAATCAGGTCGAACATCAAAATAACTTGAGCCAGGCTGCCGCCTGGCTTTTAATTTAACCCATTTACCCACATTTCGCTTGAAAAGTGGGTAAATGGGTTTTAAATGTGGGTAAACGGGGCTGAAAAATGGGTAAATGCGTTCAAAACGTGGGTAAACATGCCTCAAACGTGGGTAAATCCCCAAATTACAGTGAGAGAGCTCAATCTCAAAAAAGGAATTTCATTTTCATCGACAGGCGCTCCAAATAACTGCAAAATGGAATCAAAAATCCTTCTTTTTTTTATTTTGCTAGTTTAAGATTCTTTTATTTTGACCACACTGTTGTTATTGAAGGGACGGTGTTGGAGATGAAAAGTAAAACAATCGTATGGATGTATTTAGTCGTATTGTCTATTGGGACAATCTTAAGTTTATATATACCTAAAAATGATGTGACGGCCGCGAGTGAAGAAGTAGTTATTCCAGGAGAGGCAATCAGGCTGAGAATTCTCGCAAATAGCGATACAGGCTCGGATCAGGATCTGAAGCGGCTTGTGAGGGATAAGGTTAATGAAAATATTTCTCTATGGGTTAAAGATTTAACTTCTGTAGCAAGTGCAAGAAAAGTAATTCGTTCAAAGTTGCCTGAAATTCAAAAAATCGCCGAGAATGTTGTAGCACAGCAAAAAGCGAATCAAACAGTAAAAATCAAGTTTGGCAAAGTTCAGTTTCCAACGAAGCTTTATGGTGAATTTTTATATCCCGCCGGCGAGTATGAAGCCATTTTGATCACACTTGGCGAAGGAAAAGGTGC
>JAUZPT010000112.1 GCA_030705745.1 Bacillota bacterium
GATAGAAAATGGTAGAAAGTAAATAAATTAATTCAATCAATGATTAGACTTCCAAACAGAGGTGCTTGATGATTGAGCGGGACAAAATGGCGTGTAGTGATGGTGGAGGTGTATGTTTGTGTCTGATTTCGACGCAACAACGGAAATCTTAGTGGAATTACCGCAACATCTTTTAACCGAATTAGATGGTTTTGTTAAACAAGAAAATGTTAACCGAAGTGAGTTTATTTACCAGGCAACGAAAATGTATTTACGCGAACGTAAAAAAAGACAGATTCGCGAAGCCATGAGGCGTGGTTACATGGAAATGTCGAAGATCAATTTAACGATTGCTTCGGAAGCATTCCTTGCCGAATACGAGGCAGAACACACTGTTGAACGTTTAGTTAGCGGAGGATAATCCTTTGATTGTCAAACGTGGCGACGTTTATTTTGCGGACCTATCCCCAGTTGTTGGTTCTGAACAAGGCGGTGTCCGCCCTGTACTTGTCATTCAAAACGACATCGGGAATCGGTTTAGTCCCACAGTAATTGTTGCAGCAATCACGGCGCAAATCCAAAAAGCCAAGCTCCCTACTCATGTAGAGATTAATGCGAAGCGATATGGCTTTGAACGCGATTCAGTCATCCTATTAGAACAAATCCGAACTATTGATAAGCAACGCTTAACCGATAAAATAACCCATCTCGATGACGAAATGATGGGAAAAGTGGATGAAGCCTTGCAAGTTAGCTTAGGTCTCATTGAATTTTAGCATAGAAGCACGCTCTTTTACGTAAGGGCGTTTTTTTATATATAATTCCAACGAACGATAGGACCTCGTGGGGTGTTTCTTTTAAGGCAAGCCGATTGGCTTGCTTCTTTTTTTGCTCTTCATCTTACTATTTTATAAATGAAGAATTTCTCTAGATTTTTGGAAAAGATAATAGATGAAATAAATATTTTAAAAAAGAGGTTTAAGCTTAAAAGGATAAGGGTAAAAAAGATAGTCGCATTGTAAGAAATAAGTTGTTTTAATTGACTAGAAGAAATTGTTATCATTAAAATATTAAAAGAAGTAAAAAATAGGAAAGTTTTTCAATCTTTTTAGAATAAATGCAGAAATGTTTATAACGATCACGAAGTAAGAGTCTTAAAGGTGAAAGAGGAGGAAGGAATGGAGAATCTGATAATCAAATTTATTGGGTCACGAAAAGACCAGCTTGTAAACGATTGGAAGGAAAAAATGAAAAACGAAGCAGATGAACGAGCTTTAAGGCTTGTATCAGACCAAGTGTTCTCTGGGGCGAGCAACGAATTCGTTGAGATGATTATTTCCAATCTGAAAGAAACGAAAGAACAGTTTAATAATCGGTTAAACGACTTTTCAGAAAAAGTAGTCAGACTTGGCTGGCCCCTACATTTTGTAACTGAAGGCCTGCGTACCTTCAGTAAACTTGTATGGGAAGGGATGCAGGAAGAAAAGTATATTACTGAAGAAAACCAGATGGATGTAATATACACATTTGAACGATGGATGACTCCTCTGCAAAATGACGTGGTCGATATCTATTCCCGCACTTGGGAAAGAACAGTATCTCTCCAAAAAATTGCATTGCAAGAGCTTTCAGCGCCACTTATCCCTGTATTTGAGGGGATAACTGTAATGCCGCTTGTTGGTACAATTGATACTGAGAGAGCGAAACAGATCATGGAAAATCTTCTTACGGGCGTTGTGAAGCATCGTTCAGAAGTGGTTCTCATCGATATTACGGGTGTTCCTGTAGTGGATACGATGGTTGCGCATCACATCATTCAGGCTGCAGAGGCTGTCCGTTTGGTAGGAGCGAAATGCATGCTGGTCGGCATCCGTCCGGAAATCGCTCAAACAATCGTTAATCTTGGCATCAATCTAACTCAATTCACGACGAAGAACACACTGAAAAAAGGGATAGAGGCTGCGCTGGAATTGACAAATCGTAAAATTGTCAAAGTGGAGGGAACAAAGTGAGAATACCAATTTTAAAATTGCACGACTGCTTGCTCGTTTCCATCCAGTGGGAGCTTGATGATCATACTGCCCTTCAATTTCAGGAAGACTTACTTCATAAAATACATGAAACAAGTGCCAATGGAGTTGTCATCGATATTACATCCATTGATTTTATTGATTCTTTTATCGCTAAAGTTTTGGGCGATGTAATCAGCATGTCCAAACTAATGGGAGCTAAAGTGGTTATCACGGGAATTCAGCCAGCTGTGGCCATTACTTTAATCGAATTGGGTATCGGTTTAGAAGATGTCCTAACAGCATTAGATTTAGAAAAAGGTTTGGAGAAATTACAACAGGAATTGGGGGACTAATTTTATGACCAACCAATCCTGTGTGAAAATATTTAATGAATGGGACATTGTTGCAGCGCGCCAATTGGGGCGGAATGTGGCGAAAGAGCTTGGTTTTGGTATTGTTGACCAGGCTAGAATCACGACTGCAATCAGCGAATTAGCCCGAAATATTTACTTATATGCCGGTCAAGGTCAAATATGCATTGAAAAATTGTATGACGGTGGCAAATCAGGATTAAAAATAATATCAATAGACAGCGGACCAGGAATTAGTGATATCCGCCAGGTGATGGAAGATGGATTTTCAACTTCAGGCGGTCTAGGAGCTGGCTTGCCAGGTGTAAAAAGATTGATGGATGAGTTTTCAATCGATTCATCACCTGGAAGTGGAACAGATATAAGAGCGACCAAGTGGCTCCGTTAGGAGGGGGATTATGGAATTTCGGGGAATGATGGAAAAGAATTATCGAGAAATACTAATTCAATACTTAAAAGATCAATCCGAACAATCTTTGTATCAAGGACAATTGTTCAGCCGAAATTCGATTGAGGAAAAGATCTCTCCAGAAGAGATTGTCAGCCTGCATAAAAGTTTGCTCCTCGAATTATATCCTGATGTCCCTGAAAGTGTTGTGCATTCCTTTGATATCCTTTTGGAAGTTATGATTGGGTACGGTCTTGCTTACAGGGAGCATCAAAGCCTGCGAAATAAACAAATAGAATTAAGGACGGAAATGGAGATTGCGGCCAATGTGCAGCAAACGCTGCTTGGCACTTCCATTCCGGAGGTCGAAGGATTGGATATCGGAGCAATCAGCGTGCCGGCCAAGCATATGAATGGTGATTATTTTCACTTTGTGGAAGATGAGAACCATTGCCTCAACGTTGCCATTGCTGATGTTATTGGAAAGGGTATTCCCGCCGCATTATGTATGTCGATGATTAAGTACGCAATGGACAGTCTTCCTGAAAACAGGCATGAACCGCACATGGTATTGGAGAACTTAAACCGCGTTGTCGAGCAGAATGTTGATCCGAGCATGTTTATTACGATGTTTTACGGGATGTATAATCCAAGCAATACTACTTTTTATTATTCTTCAGCGGGACACGAGCCAGGATTTTATTATGATGCAAAAAAAGAAGAGTTTTCCGAACTCCCTGTAAAAGGACTTCTTTTAGGAATCGAGAAAAAAACAAAATACGAGCAGTTTGAAAAATTAATTTTCCCTGGCGATATGATTGTACTCATGTCTGATGGCGTTACAGAAAGCAGGACAGAGGAAGGTTTTCTGGAAAAAGAAGAATTAATTGGCTACATCCGAAAATATCTTCACTTAAGCGCACAGGAAATTGTTAATAATATTTTTAAAGATCTCGAAAAGCTTCAGGATTTTCAATTGCGCGATGACTTTACATTAATCATTATCAGAAGGAATGTTTAACTGAAAGTAAAACCGGGTAAACGAATGAGAGAGCGATTGATTGATTAATAAAGAGGTGGGTCATTAATGAATATTAAAATAGATATTGAAGAATATAATGAATCTTTAGAGATAAAAGTGGAAGGGGAAATCGATGCTTATACGGCACCGAAACTCCGTGACGCTATTTTTCCTTTATCAGAAAAAGAAAATGTGAAAATGATAATAGATCTTACTGATGTTCTTTATATGGATAGTACGGGGCTTGGTGTCATAGTTGGGGTGTTTAAATCCGTCCGAGCTCATAACGGAGACTTTAAATTGATTGGTTTATCTGACCGTCTGAAGAGACTTTTTGAAATCACTGGACTTGCGGATATTATTGACATCAACAGCCAGATTGAGGGTGGAGTGCAATGAATCAAATGTTTGACTATATTGAAATGAAGATTCCGGCCAAACCTGAATTTGTAGGGGTTATTCGCCTTACCCTTTCTGGCATTGCCAGCAGAATGGGTTTTTCTTATGACGACCTTGAAGATTTAAAAATTGCCACGAGTGAAGCTTGTACAAATGCAGTTCAACATGCGTATAAGAATAACGAGCAGGGCGAGGTTATTATTGGGTTTGGCCTTTATATTGATCGCCTTGAAGTGATGGTGGCTGATAATGGAAAGAGTTTTGATTTTGAATCTGCCAGACAAGGCATTGGACCGTATGACGAAAATGACTCTGTTGAGTTTCTTCGAGAAGGGGGCTTAGGTCTCTATCTGATTGAAACATTAATGGACGAAGTCAGGATACATCATAAAGAAGGTGTTACAGTCTTCATGACGAAGTATCTTGAAGGAGAGCAGGTGGAGATCGATGTCGAAACAATCTCAACCTAATGTGTCAGCAAAATATGAAATTAACGAGCTGATCAGGGCTTATCAACTGCATCAAGATGATAATGCGCAAAGCCAGCTTGTCGTACATTACAAAAGTTTAGTTGAAACGATTGCCCGCAAATATTCAAAGGGGCGTTCTTTCCACGAGGATATCGTTCAAGTCGGCATGATTGGCCTTCTGGGAGCCATTCGCCGTTACGATGAATCGTTCGGAAAAAGCTTTGAGGCATTTGCCGTACCGACCATTATTGGAGAAATTAAACGCTTTTTACGCGATAAAACATGGAGCGTACATGTTCCTCGTCGAATTAAAGAGCTTGGTCCGAAAATTAAAACAACTGTGGAAGATTTGACAACCCATTTGCATCGTTCACCGAAGGTCGAAGAAATTGCCCAGGCCCTCGAAGTATCAGAAGAAGAAGTGCTTGAAGCGATGGAAATGGGCAAAAGCTATCAGGCTTTGTCGGTTGACCATTCCATTGAAGCGGATTCGGACGGAGGAACCGTGACTCTCCTTGATATTGTCGGTAGTGTGGATGATGGCTATGAAAGAATCAATCAGCGTCTTGTTTTGGAAAAAGTTCTCCATGTACTGACTGATCGGGAAAAGAGTATTATCCAATACACTTACCTCGAAAACTTAAGCCAAAAAGACGCCGGTGACAAGCTAGGCATCTCTCAAATGCATGTCTCCCGCCTGCAGCGCCGTGCGATTAAAAAACTCCAGGAAGCAATCCAAGAGGAAGCAAATAATTCGGAGTGCCTTTCATGAACCAATTGATCCAAGACGATATTGAAGTTTATGCCCATCAAACTGCTAAGGATGGTAAGGTGTTTTGTGGAGACAGTTATTTTTTCACTGCCACAAATGAATATTTTATATGCGTTCTTGCGGATGGACTTGGAAGTGGGGAGTTTGCGTACGAAGCGTCGCAAGCTGTCGTAAAGACAGTCGAGCAGCATCATGAGGAAGATATTGATTCGCTTATGAAGCTTTGCAATCAGTCTTTGCTTCATAAACGAGGGGCAGCAGTTTCTATTTTCAAAGTTTATTTCCATGCAAGGGAATTTGTATATAGCTGTGTAGGCAATATTCGTTTTTTCCTGTATTCCTCAAAAGGAAAACTAACCTACCCGTTGCCGGTTACAGGCTATTTATCGGGTAAACCTCAAGTTTATCATACACAGCGCTTTTCTTACGATCCGCATTCGAAGTTCCTTATCTTTTCAGATGGTTATGAATTTCAGGGAGTAAAGTCTTTGTTAAGGGGATTATTCCCTGCAAGAATGATCGCAGAGGAAATTTTGGAAAAATATTCACAATCGAATGACGATGCATCCTTTATCGTCGGAAGCTTACTCTAAACGGGTAGGCTTTTTTTATTTTTAGGCTCTGTTATTATTCATTGTTGATTTTCGTGTAGTTATGAGAATTCATAGGCGGAGAATTTCCGGCTAATGTATATTGAGGAAGCTTAAGAAGCAGATATAAGCGGAGATATTCCGATTAACGGCTCTAAATAAGACAAAATCCAAAGATTTGGATCATATAAACGGAAAAACTTCCTTTATTTTTAATGAAATATGGGTATTTCCCAATTTAAACGGATTTTTTCCGTTTATTTTTCAATCACAGTGAAATCAACATTCAGTTATAACAGAGCTAATTTAAAAAGAACCTGGCAATTTAGAATCCAGGTTCTTTTGATTGATGAATATATATAGTACAAAAATAGGCTGAGTTAGAAAGGAAGTAAATCCGATCTGAAAAAAATCATTCGTTTGGAAGTTTACTGTATATTTATTTTTTTCTTTTAAAATATTAATTTTCCGATTTAAGTTTCTCATTCATCGGGAGTCGGTAGCTCTTGGGCAGCTTGAAACCATTCTGTTTCATGACGTTACGAAGAAGATCCGGGTAGTCGGTAATCATCCCGTCTACTCCATCGTTGATAAGCTTTTGCATAGTTGGCGCGTCATCGATCGTCCATGGGATAACCTTCATGCCGTCCTTATGCGCTTCCTGCACCATGTCCTTCGTAACATATGGCACGTAATTTGCATCGGTGACTTTGCCATTCTGGGGGAAAGCATGTACCGGTGAGATGGCGTCCGCACCGAACGAATGGGCCGCAGCTACCATGTCGCCCCCGAAATCGTCGATATCGATGCCGCCCAACCACGGAGATTTCCCTGGCTGTCCGGGCTGCAGGAATTGCGGACCATTGGTCAACGCAACGATCGGCAGGCGCGGCTCGACCTGACGCATGCGCATAAGCGAGCCCCAGTCGAAGCTTTCGATTGACACCCGGTGAAGCATTCCGGCCTCACGAACCTCGCGAGCAACGATCTGCACGAACTCTTCTCGTGGAGCAGTTTCCTCTGGAGCTCCAGCTTCTACTTTTGTTTCGACGTTCATCCACACCTTATTTGCATGATAACGTTTAACAAGATCAAAAATTTCGGTGAGAAGTGGCATCCGTGCACCGGGGCTCAATTTTTGCCCAGGGAAATCCTGCAATCTTTTGGAACCGCAGTCCAGCGTTCGTACTTCAGCAAGGGTGAGATTTTTAATGTATTTCCCAACATATGGATATTGGGGATCGCCAGCGAATGCAGGACTAGTGTCCGAGCACTTCGCACCTGAAATTTGGCGGTCGTGCGAGATGATAGCCTGGTGGTCCTTTGTAATTTGCACGTCCATCTCGAGTGTACTCACACCGACTTCGAGAGCTTTGGAGAAGGATGCGATCGTGGACTCAACTGTGAGGCCGATTCCACCTCGGTGTGCCTGTAGATCAAACGATTTGGGACCGAAGCTTGAGGCATAAGAAGGGGACGATTTCTCAGAATCTGAGACAGTTTTTGCTGATGTTTGGCTTGCTGTGGAACAAACCATAAGTGCAGCCATCGTTGCGAATATAATCTTTTTTCTGTTCATTTCCTCAACTCCTAATTACTTATAATATGTATTACTTTTATAAGTATAGATGGATGTTGTGAAGCTACGATTGCGGGAATGATAAGAGATAGTAAAGAAAACTACTCAGAATGTAATGGTTCTTTCGGTCTGTATTGGTAGTTGAATTGAGCGAATTATAGGAGAAAGTTTTAAATTTATATTCATAAAGAACGTTGGCAAACCTCTATGAGTAAGAGGGGATATAGTGTTATTTTTCCAAAATTTTTTATTTTTATTATTAATAAAGGAAAGGTACCTGTATCCACTATGGACGTTATCAATTTTTTCCGAATTCCATCCAAATGATTAACCTGATACAGAAAACAACAATGTTCTTAAATAGAGCTTAAAAAAAAGGTTAACCAGAAATCTGGTTAACCTTTCATTGCGTAAGGGCGTTCTTTTTGTTTTTATATTTTATTACCTTTTCTTCTTTTTGGAATTATCTACAATCAGTTTATTTTTATTAACGGTTTCTAAAATAACTTGAACATGAATATTTTTTTCATCAACGTTATTAACACTTGAAACTTTTCCTTTACGACCTTTAATTGTTAAATCTTCACCTACTGATGGAACACGTTTAAGCAGTTGATTTAATAAAAGATTTTTGTTGTCGAAAAAATGAACTACAAACATTTTCATCTCACCTATTTCATATAGAGTATGTGA
>JAUZPT010000113.1 GCA_030705745.1 Bacillota bacterium
AATGCAAACATATGGTGTAGGTGCAGGAGCAGTGCGTACGATTAACGGCACAATGAAATTACATATAGAATTGGAAGAAAAACTCGCAGAATTCAAACATACAGAAGCTGCTATCGCTTATCAATCAGGATTTAACTGCAATATGGCAGCCATTTCAGCTGTCATGGATAAAAATGACGCCATCTTATCCGATGAACTGAACCATGCATCAATTATTGATGGGTGCAGGCTTTCAAAGGCAAAAATTATTCGCGTCAACCATTCTGATATGGAAGATTTACGAGCAAAAGCGAAAGCTGCAAAAGAATCAGGTTTATATAATAAAATTATGGTTATTACGGATGGAGTTTTCTCTATGGATGGCGATATTGCATTGCTTCCAGAAATCGTCCAAATTGCCGAGGAATTCGATTTAATAACATACGTAGATGACGCGCATGGTTCAGGTGTACTTGGCGAAGGTGCAGGCACAGTAAAGCACTTTGGATTGTCAGATAAAATTGATTTTCAAATTGGGACATTGTCAAAGGCGATTGGAGTTGTCGGTGGCTATGTAGCAGGAAAACAAAATTTGATTGACTGGCTAAAGGTCCGCAGCCGCCCGTTCCTTTTCTCTACTTCACTTACTCCTGCGGATGTGGCTGCGAGTAAAAAATCGATAGAAATATTAATGGAAAGCACTGAGCTTAACAAGCGTTTATGGGAAAATGGGGATTATTTAAAAAAGGGATTAAAGGAGCTGGGCTTCAATATTGGTAATAGCGAAACACCTATTACTCCGTGCATCATTGGGGATGAAAAGTTAACACAGCAATTTAGCAAGCGTTTAAATGATGAGGGTGTTTATGCAAAGGCGATCGTATTCCCAACGGTGCCTCAGGGAACAGGACGTGTGCGCAATATGCCGACAGCAGCACATAGTAAGGAAATGCTTGATAAAGCCATTTCGATTTATGAAAAAGTCGGAAAAGAAATGGGTATTATTTAACTTTGTTCCTATAAAAGAATAAATTGTTTTAAGTAATAAATAGAGGATGGGGAAAGAATGAAACGTATAATGATCACTGGTGCCCTTGGACAAATAGGCTCAGAATTAACTTTAAAGCTTAGAGAGATATACGGAAGCGATAATGTCATCGCGACGGATATTCGCAAAAATGAAAGCGAAGCTGCACAAAGCGGACCATTTGAAACAGTGGATGTAACTGATTTAAATGCAATGGTAGAGACGGCTAAAAAACACAATGTTGATACTGTCATGCATTTGGCTGCCCTGTTATCGGCCACTGCAGAAGCAAAGCCTGTTTTTGCCTGGAACTTAAATATGGGTGGCTTGATGAATGCCCTTGAAACTGCACGTGAATTAAACGCTCAGTTCTTTACCCCAAGCTCAATCGGTGCTTTCGGGCCAACGACACCAAAGGACAATACTCCACAGGACACGATTATGCGCCCAACAACAATGTACGGTGTGAACAAAGTGGCAGGGGAATTGCTTTCTGACTATTATTTTCATAAATTCGGTGTCGACACACGTGGGCTTCGCTTTCCTGGGTTGATTTCATATGTGACTCCTCCGGGCGGAGGAACGACGGATTATGCGGTCGAAATTTATTATGAAGCGATCAAAAATGGAAGATACACCTCTTATATCGACAGAGGCACATATATGGACATGATGTATATGCCGGATGCTTTAAATGCAATTATCAATCTAATGGAAGCTGACACAGCAAAGCTTGTTCATCGAAATTCATTCAATGTTACCGCGATGAGCTTTGATCCGGAAGAAATCGCTGTCGAAATCAGCAAGCATATTTCCGGTTTCGAAATGAGCTACCAGGTGGATCCTGTACGTCAAAAAATTGCCGATAGCTGGCCGAATTCAATCGATCCGACAGCAGCTCAAAATGAGTGGGGCTTCAAAGCCGAGTATGACTTGGCGAAAATGACAAAAGATATGATTGAAAAACTTCGTCAACAACTTTAAATGGAAAATACGACCTCGTGCCAGAATTGGTACGGGGTTTTTTTTGAATATATATTTTTTCCTACTATTACTCCAAAAGATGAACGTCGTTCACAAAAGTGTCATTGACTTTTTTTCTTACCAACATTTTTTTCCTACTTTATAACTAAACTATAAAGACAAGTTGTTGGCATTGGAGGTTTTTATATGAAAGATGAAAGCGGAACAGTTACAACAAAAATAAAATGGAAGTCACTCCTTTTGTCTTTAATTTTATTATTGATCATCCTGCTTTTGCCTAAACAGGATGGTCTTCCCGTCGCTGGTCAACGATCTCTTGCGGTATTGGCATTTTCTATCACACTATGGGTTACTGAAGCAGTAACGTTTCCTGTTAGTGCAGCCTTTATTGTTGCATTGTTAACGGTTTTGCTTGGAATTAGTCCATCTATAGATGGCGGGAGCATAATAGGTACCAAAGTGGCCTTGGAGTGGTCATTGTCCGGATTTAGCTCAGGTGCTGTTGCACTAGTAGCAGGAGCGTTATTTTTATCCGCTGCTATGCAGGAAACCGGCTTGGACAGGAGATTGGCTCTTGCAGTTCTTTCGAAAGTGGGATCATCTGTGAGGGGGATTTTAATTGGAATCATCGTGGTAGGGATATTACTCGCTTTATTTATCCCGAGTCCAACTGCTCGTGTTGGTGCCATGATTCCGATTGTTTTGGGCATGATGAGTGCATTTGGAATCCAAAAAACAGGAAGGTTAACATCGTTGCTAATCATGGCGACAGCCCATACAGCAACCATTTGGAGCATCGGAATTAAAACCGCAACACCGCAAAATATGGTCGGTCTTAATTTCATCGAAAATGCATTTCCTTTTTCTGTTTCTTGGATGCAATGGTTTTTGGCAGCTGCCCCATGGTCGGTTGCCATGTCTGTGGTCCTTTACTTTGTTCTCTTGATGTTTATTCGGCCTGATTCCATGACAATATCTTCTGGGACGGATGTGATTAAAAAACAGTTATCTGATTTAGGTGCACTTTCCGGTTCACAAATCCGTCTACTTTTTATTTCATTTGGAGCGCTGGTTTTGTGGGCAACAGAAGGGAAAATTCACTTTTTCGACAGCACGACCATCGTTCTTATGGTTGTAGCAGTTATGCTGGCTCCTCAAATAGGAGTATTGAAATGGGAGGACGCAGAGAAAAAAATACCATGGGGAACAATTATTCTTTTTGCAACTGGAATATCACTTGGTACTGTATTAATTAAAACGAAGGGGGCATCGTGGCTGGCTAGTATCGTTTTCAATTCGTTTGGTTTAAGCCATGTGTCCCTTTTGGTATTGATGGCGACATTGGTGGGATTCACCATTGTGATTCATTTAGGTTTTGCGAGTGCAACAAGCCTTGCATCGACATTAATGCCAATAGTGATTGCTTTTGTAGAGAGCTTGAACGTGGGTGGGCCCTTAAAAGGGATGGGAATTGCTTTGATTACTCAATTCGCTATTGGGTTTGGATTTATACTCCCTGTAAATGCACCTCAAAATATGTTGGCGTTCGGGTCTGGTACTGTGAAAACTGAACACTTCATTAAAACGGGGATAACATTGACCATTATTGGTTACGGCCTATTTGTATTATTTTCTTTCACTTATTGGAGATGGATTGGCCTGTTGCCATAGGTTAAAGCCAATAAGAAAAAAGGCAAATCCACGATGGATTTGCCTTATTTCTTTACATAGATAAGCTTTTCATTTTTATCAGTCACGGTGCCGATTATCGCGGCATGTGACATACCCATTGCATGAAGATCCTCGACATATTGGTTGGCCTCGGCTTCAGTCATCGCGACAAGAAGGCCGCCTGAGGTGATAGCATCACAAAGAACGATTTGTTCTTCCGCGGAAATTTCCTCGTAGTGAATATCGTTTTCGAGCCACGTGTGGTTTGCTTTAGAACCGCCGGGTATCACACCAGCTTTTGCAAGCGAATATGTGCCTTCTAAAACAGGAATCCTTGATAATTGCAGTTCGAAGCTAACGCTACTTCCTCGTGACATTTCACTTCCGTGTCCAAGTAATCCAAATCCAGTTACATCCGTTACGGCATGCGGAGTGTATTTCCTTAAAGCTTCGGCAGCATTTTTGTTAAGCTCAGCCATTGTTTCGGTTACAATGTGTTCCTGTTCGGGCGTTACTGCGCTTCGCTTGATCCCTGTCGTCAAGATTCCAACGCCAATCGGCTTGGTCAAGACGAGAACATCACCAGGTTGTGCCCCAACATTTCTCCAAACTTTTTCTGGATGAACTAGGCCTGTTACCGACAAGCCGAATTTTGGTTCCTGATCATCGATCGAATGGCCACCAACTGTAACTGCCCCGGCTTCTTTCACTTTATCCGCTGCTCCTCGGAGAATCTCTGAAAGTATATGAGCACCAAGTTTTTTGATTGGATAACCAACGATATTTAATACCGTTTTAGGATCTCCTCCCATTGCATAAACATCACTCAGCGCATTAGCAGCTGAAATTTGGCCAAACATATATGGGTCATCCACGATTGGAGTAAAATAGTCAACCGTCTGGATTAGCGCAATCTCATCGGTTAATTGATAAACACCGGCATCATCGGACGTTTCATGACCGACAAGCAACTCCGGAATAGGGTCTTGCTTTGGTAAAAGACGCAAAACTTGCGCCAGGTCCTCAGGACCAATTTTACAGCCTCAACCAGCCTTTGTAGATAAAGAGGTTAGGCGAATTATTTCATGCTCACTCAACTTGTCCACCTCCATTTTTCTAGTATAACTCTTTGAATCAAAAATCGCACTTATCGAGCAAATCATTTGCGAAAAAAAAAAGGTTATACTAAAATGGCTTTACAATATGTAATGAAGGTTGAAATATTCCCATTCAGGAGGTTTTTTCGTTGAAGACTTTTCAAGTTACTGTACAATTTTGCATGATGTGAAATTATGCACCAAAAGCCGCGAGTTTCGCGGAGGAATTGTTCAACCATTATCGCAGAGATATTGAAAAAATGGAGTTGATCCCCGTTTCAGGAGGCGCCTTTGAGGTAACTGTAAACGGTGAGAAAATATACTCAAAACTCGAAACTGGGGTTTTTCCGAAAGCAGAAAACATCATTGAAATAATGGAATCTTTATAATTTTAAGCCCTCATCATTGAAATGATCGAGGGCTTTTTCTATTCTTTTTTGAGAAGTTGTTAAGACTAAAAAATGTTATAATGAACAAAAAAGATTCGTCAATAAAGAAGCGAGTGCAAAGAGGGGTTTTGAATTTGAAAGAATGGCTTCGTTTGATACCTGCCATCCATGAATATCAACAAGACAATCGCTTTAAACGTATTATGAAAGAGAACCAGATAGATTTTGCACAATTAAGCATTCACTTAAAAAAAATAATTGAAGACATACGTACATCCTTACTATCGCAACAATGGATCAATTCACCACCTGGCACTGAAGATTTTAATGACGAGGTCTTCAATCAGTTGGAAAAATATATAAAAGCATCTTATTCACCTACTCTCCAAAGGGTGGTTAATGCCACTGGTACGATTTTGCATACAAATTTGGGGCGATCGCGGCTGAGTGATCGAGCAATGGATCGAGTGATTGACATCGCCAAAAACTACTCCAATTTGGAATATAAGCTATAGGAAGGTGAAAGAGGATCTCGTCATAGCCATATAGAAAAAATGATTACTGAAATAACTGGTGCCGAGTCAGCCATGGTAGTCAATAACAACGCTGCGGCTGTTTATCTCATTTTAAGGGCTTTCGCCCAAAATAAAGAGGTCATTGTTTCCAGAGGGCAGCTTGTAGAAATTGGTGGTTCTTTTAGAGTTTCTTCTATCATGGAAGAAAGTGGGGCCAAATTGAAAGAAATAGGAACAACGAACAAGACACATCTATACGATTATGAGCAGGCAATATCAGCGGAAACAGCAATGATCATGAAAGTACATACAAGCAATTTTAAAATCATGGGCTTTACTAAGACTGTCGATTCACAGGAACTGATTCAATTGAGTAACCGACAGAACAATATCCTCTTTTATGAAGATCTAGGAAGCGGTGCCCTCTATGATTTTAGACGATTTGGAATCGGGGAGGAGCCTATTGTAAAAGAAATCATTGAGTTGGGAGCTGATCTTGTCTCCTTCAGTGGTGATAAACTTTTGGGTGGGCCTCAGGCTGGAATTATTGCAGGGAAAAAAACATGGATTGATAAACTAAAAAAACACCAGCTTGCACGTGTAGTTCGTGTCGATAAAATGACATTGGCTGCACTTGAAGGAACACTTATCGATTATGTTAGCGGTGAAAATGGTATTAAAAATATTCCGACAATTAGAGAATTATTTATATCGAAGAGTGAATTACTGGGACGCTCACATAATTTTATTCAAGAACTGTCAGCTTTGTCTGAACATTATTCAGTAAAACTTGTGGATGGAACTAGCCAAGTGGGTGGTGGCACTATGCCTGAGGTAACACTTCCAACGGTACTTATTTCGCTTTCACACGATTTGTATACAGCTGAACAATTGAGCAAAAAGCTACGATCTAATCCGGAAGCTGCGATCGTCGCCCGCATCCAAAAGGATGAACTGATTTTGGACTTAAGAACCGTTTCACTCGAGGAAGAAAGTATGGTGTTAAGAGCGTTGCAAAAGGTTTAGATTAAACGAGGCTGACCTAAATGTCAGCCTCGTTTAATGGTTTTTACATATCATGATGGGAGTTATGTTTTGCGCGAGAATGCTGGCGATTTTTTACTTTATGTGATCCGCTTAAGGGCTCAGGCTGGCCGGATTGATTTCCTTTAGGTGCATTTTTTCTCATGTCTTTACTGTCATTTTTGTTCATTTTCATCCCTCCTTACCATTTATCATGCAATTTTCATCCTTTTTTATGCTGAATATTTTTCATGGATTTGCACATTTTAAAAGTACACGTGAGATGAGGAGTGAACAAAAATATGCCTTACCATAAAAATAAACAGCAAGCATTTCAGGCAGCACAGCAAGGTGTTGAAGATGCACAGGAGTTATATTTTGAAATCGTGAATGACAGCGCCAATTATGGACATCAATTGCAGCATCTTAAGCAGGAAGTGAATGAAGCCTACCAGCAAATCGAAAATGCATTGGAAGTGGCTTCCGAACATCAGCGTGCACAATTAGAACGATTTGAACAGGATTTAAAGAACATGATAAATGAAGTAAACCAAGGTGATTAGGGTCAAGTTTGAACAAAAAGGCGGAAAATAAATTCCGCCTTTTTTAGTTATGTAATGAGATAATAAAGTTTTTTTAACATAACAAAAGGGAATATGTATAAAAATTAATACTGCAGTAAACACACGTAAGTCGCCCGATTTCTTTATTATAAAAATAAATAATACAAAAGACATAAGAAAAACTTATCGTCCACAATAACATTCTTGTTATTTACTTATATAATTGGTTGTATTAAGATTGGAATTGTGAGAAAAGTGAGGTTCGATCGGAGAATTCAAACTTTTCGACTTTTATGAGCATTTCATATATGATGACGAATGAAGGGGGTTTTTTAAATGACAAAAAACGATGTTTTTAACGCGCGCTCATTTTTTGAAGCGAATGGTAAACGCTATCATTATTATCGTCTAAACGCCTTAGAAGAGGCTGGGGTTGGCAATGTTTCAAAATTGCCTTATTCCATTAAAGTATTACTTGAATCCGTCCTCCGACAAATGGATGGAAGAGTCATTACGAAAGAACATGTAGAAAACCTTGCAAAATGGGGTACGGATGGCGTACAAGAAATCGATGTTCCTTTTAAGCCTTCACGTGTTATTTTACAAGATTTCACAGGTGTACCAGCGGTTGTCGATTTGGCTTCTTTACGAAAAGCCATGGCTGATTTGGGTGGGAATCCGGATAAAATCAATCCTGAAAAGACCGTTGACCTTGTTATTGACCATTCAGTTCAGGTTGATAAATATGGTACTCCAGATTCATTGGAAGCCAATATGGTGCTTGAATTTGAACGGAATGCTGAACGCTATCAATTCCTAAACTGGGCTCAAAAAGCCTTCAATAACTATCGTGCAGTTCCACCTGCAACCGGTATTGTCCATCAGGTAAACCTTGAATAC
>JAUZPT010000114.1 GCA_030705745.1 Bacillota bacterium
AGGGAATAAGCCTCAAATCAAATAGTCCGGTGACGATAGCGAGAAGGTCACACCCGTTCCCATACCGAACACGGAAGTTAAGCTTCTCAGCGCCAATGGTAGTTGGGGGTTTCCCCCTGTGAGAGTAGGACGTTGCCGGGCAAGATAAAAAGACAACCTGAGAGGGTTGTCTTTTTGCGTTGGAATAAATGCTGGTATTTAACCTTAATCCGTGGGTAAATGGGTCCGAAACGTGGGTAAATGCAACCGAAACGTGTGTAACAATCACTAATCCATGGGTAACTAGAAAAACAACCTCTTTAAATACCTGAGCCAGGCTGAGGCCTGGTTTTAACATAGTATTGAATTTAGTGTTGCAAAAGGATTTCACTGGTAGAGCATCAAATTCGTTGATAGAACCCCGAAAAGCGCCGATCGCCAATCCAAAACCGCCAATAGAGAACCACAATGCCCATCATTAGCCAAAACTCACCAACCGGATCGCAGGCTCCTTCCAAAACGCCCATCCAGCAAAAAAGAGGTAATCATCAGGCTGGAAACGTCATAAAAGCACCTCGAGTTCGCAAATTATCATATCCCTAAAGTGAAAATTACAAGTGTCTGACTTTTAAGCATACCTAACTAAAAATTGATAAATTAAGAAAGGGCTCTTTTTTAGTGTGACGTTCATGAATGAATCGATGAATGGGTAATCTTTATTTGGCATCATTTTTGTCAGCTCTCCCCACCACTCTGTTTCGTAGCGGGCAATCATGCTTAAGTTATAAAGCAGCAAATAGTGGATTAGCAATTCAGGAAGCTGAAATAAAGTACTCTTTGCAGAGGGAAGGACAAAATGCTTTTCTTCCAAGTCATATTTAAAAAGATTTTTTTGGGTAAAGATATCCTCATCCATTGTAAAGATAAGGTGCCCATTGCCTGTAGGGCTAAAAGAAACGTTTAATGCAGTTTTGCTCGACAGGAAGTCCATAAAGCGCTGCTCTGTCATATGAAAACGATCCAAAATGGTTTCTGAGAGAAAAAACTCATTTTCCTGCTTTCGGATGGGAATGAAATTTTTCTCATTTTCCAACTGGAAGAAAAGTGAATCCATTTCAGGAATTAAGCGAAGCAATTCCTCCATTGTTGCCTTATCTCCTTCCAATTGTTTCATGTGAAACAATGTCTCGGCCATAAACGGAAACAGGCCATTCTTTTGAAATTTGACTTCGTCGTGAAAAAATTGGTAGTTTTGCTTTTTTCTTTTTCGAGTTGAAACACCGTGTGCCAAAACAGCTGTACTTTCAGGATAGGAAGGAACAACGGTGAGGATGCAAGCTTTTACCAGATGTGCAAGGCCGTAGAAAAGTAGAATTGGTTTTAGGATAAGTGGTGCTTTTTCAGCCTGTTCAAAATAAATGTGGCCATGCTCCAAATAATATATAAACGAATAACAATTTTCATATCCCTTTTGCTCAGCATTTTCCAAGCCTAATTTTTGATAGCATTTTTTCAAAAATTCCTGTGTGTTTTCAGCGGAAAAAAAGAAAGAATAATTGCTCCAGCCTTTAAAGTTCATACTCACATGCAGAGCTCCTTTTTTATTTTTAGAAAAATAGAAATATTTGTGCATCCTTGACAGCATTTTATACAATTGTTAACCTACTATTAAAAAAATTTTTTGAGCGGGAGGAAAAACGAATGTGGGAAAGTAAGTTTGCTAAAGAAGGTTTAACCTTTGATGATGTATTGCTCATTCCGGCAAAATCGGAAGTATTGCCACGTGATGTTAGCCTTCAAGTAGAATTGTCCGCAAATGTTAAGCTTAATATACCTATTATTAGTGCAGGGATGGATACCGTAACGGAGGCCGAAATGGCAATATCTATGGCGCGCCAGGGTGGTTTAGGCATTATCCATAAAAATATGACCATTGAGCAGCAGGCCGAGCAGGTTGAAAAGGTTAAACGTTCGGAAAGTGGAGTTATTACCGATCCCTTCTTTTTAACACCCAATCACCAAGTGTATGATGCAGAGCATCTAATGGGAAAATACAGAATTTCCGGTGTGCCCATCGTGAACAATGAGGAAGAACAAATGCTTGTCGGAATCATTACGAACAGAGATCTTCGTTTCATTCAGGACTATTCTTTAAAAATAGCTGATGTGATGACAAAAGAAAAGCTTGTGACCGCGCCTGTTGGTACGACGTTGAAAGAAGCAGAAAAACTTCTTCAGAAATATAAAATTGAAAAACTTCCACTTGTAAATGAAGAAGGCGTATTAAAAGGACTTATTACGATTAAAGATATTGAAAAAGTAATTGAATTTCCACACTCCGCTAAGGATCGCCAAGGAAGGTTGTTGGCCGGGGCAGCTGTTGGGGTTACGGGCGATACGATGAAGCGAGTTGAAAAGCTTGTAAGAGCCAATGTGGACGTTATCGTGGTTGATACGGCACACGGCCATTCAAAAGGCGTTCTGGATACGGTTAAGGAAATTAGAAGCGTATATCCTGAATTAACGATTATCGCAGGGAATGTTGCCACTCCGGAAGCGACAAGGGATTTGATAGAAGCTGGCGCAGACGTTGTAAAGGTGGGAATTGGCCCTGGCTCAATTTGCACAACAAGGGTTGTCGCTGGAGTGGGCGTTCCGCAAATTACAGCCATCTACGATTGTGCTGGTGAGGCGAGGAAACACGGGAAGACCATTATTGCTGATGGAGGCATTAAATACTCTGGAGACATTGTTAAGGCATTGGCCGCTGGAGGATATGCGGTGATGCTTGGAAGTCTCTTGGCGGGGGTATCCGAAAGCCCTGGTGAAACAGAAATATTTCAGGGGCGACGATTTAAAGTATACCGTGGAATGGGTTCTATTGGAGCAATGGAAAAAGGGTCAAAAGACCGTTACTTCCAGGAAGAAAATAAAAAGTTTGTTCCTGAAGGCATTGAGGGGCGCCTGCCTTACAAAGGCCCGTTATCTGAAACCATCTACCAGCTTATTGGAGGCATTCGGGCAGGAATGGGCTATTGCGGAACGAAAGATTTGAGTGAGTTAAGGGAAAATGCGCAGTTTATCAAAATGACGGGTGCCGGGCTGAGAGAAAGCCATCCGCACGATGTTCAGATCACGAAAGAAGCACCGAACTATTCTATATGATGTAAAAGAGAGGGTTTTCCCTCTCTTTTTTTAATATTCATGCTCTACTTAAAATTGGAAATAAGATAGGTAATTGCTCTGTCTATGCTTTGGCATAAAGTTATGTTAAAATAACCGAAGTGTATAAAATCGTTGGAGGGCGTTACAGTGAAAAAACAGTTTTTTCGGAAGTATGTGGCCGGTGCATTAGCGGCATTTTTGTCAGTCAGTCTTTTTGCAGGGATCGATCAGGCAAAAGCTGACGCTCAGTTGAATGTGAATGCAGATGGAGCTATTTTAGTTGATGGAGAATCAGGTAGAGTATTGTATGAGAAAAATGCAGATAGTCTTTTAGGAATTGCAAGTATGACGAAAATGATGACTGAATATATACTGCTGGATGCCATTAAGCACGGCAGGATCAAATGGGATCAGGAATTTTCAGTCGACGATCTTGTTTATAAAATTTCTCAAGACCGCAGCTTGTCGAATGTCCCATTGCGCCGCGACGGAAAATATAAGATTCGCGAGCTATACCAAGCGATGGCCATATATTCTGCAAATGGAGCGACGATCGCAATTGCAGAAACGATTGCAGGTTCTGAAGCGAACTTTGTAAAAATGATGAACGATCAAGCAAGTAAACTTGGCTTGCAAGACTATAAATTTGTCAATTCCACTGGTCTGAATAACAGTGAATATAAAGGAATGCAGCCTGCAGGTGCAGACTCTAAAGCAGAAAATGTCATGTCCACTAGAGCGACTGCAAAATTGGCATACCGATTAATCCATGATTTTCCGGATGTGCTGAAAACGGCGAGTACGCCCAAATTAGTATTCCGTGAAGGAACGACAGATAGAATTAATATGCAAAACTGGAACTGGATGTTACCAAGCCTTGTATACGGATACGAGGGAATGGATGGACTAAAAACAGGAACAACCGATTTTGCAGGGTATTGTTTTACAGGAACAGCCATGAGAGATGGAAAAAGATTTCTCACAGTTGTTCAAAATGCGAAGGATGCAAGCGGAAAAGGCGGCTATAAAGCGCGCTTCGAAGAAACAAGAAAAATGATGGATTATGCTTTCAGTAATTTTACAAAAGAAGAAGTTTTGCCAAATCACTACGCGATAAAAGGTATGACTTCCGTGCCAGTCATTAAAGGGAAAGCGGATAGCGTTAAAGTTTATACGAGTGCTCCTATTGACATGATTGTGCTTAACGGTGATAAAGGCAACTATAAACCGGTGCTTGTCCTTGATAAAAATAAATTGGATAAAAATGGCGATTTAACTGCTCCTGTGAAAAAAGGAGATAAAATCGGTTACATCAAGATGGTGCCTAAAAATGGTGAAAAAGTAAGCTTTCTGACGAATGATGGTGAACAAAAGGTACAAGCAGATGTCGTCGCTGCGGAAAATGTTGAAAAGGCAAATGGATTCGTCTTGATGATGAGAGGAATTGGCGGCTTTTTTGGCGATTTGTGGCACGGTATTTCTTCTGCGGTTAAACATGTACTTTAACTATAATAAGATTTATTCTGCGGGGATGGCTTATATTACTAAAATGCTGCTATAAACGTTTTAATTATCGTAGATGCACAGCTTTCAGTTCTCTGAAAGCAACAAACTGAGTGTTTCAGAAAGGATTCCTGCCTTGACAGGAGTCCTTTTTTAGTGTTTATTTTCCTTATGGAAATAAAATCGTTTTGATAAATCTCAAGGCTTTTTTGTGATTTTTGACGGAATGATTTTTATGGATAAGTTTAAAAATTTAGGGGGCATAATTGATGAAAACAGGTACGGATCGAGTCAAACGTGGTATGGCTGAAATGCAAAAAGGCGGCGTTATTATGGACGTTGTCAATGCAGAACAAGCAAAAATAGCTGAAGAAGCAGGCGCTGTAGCAGTAATGGCGTTAGAGCGAGTTCCTTCCGATATCCGGGCAGCAGGTGGAGTAGCAAGAATGGCTGACCCAAGAATTGTTGAAGAAGTAATGAAGGCCGTTTCTATCCCGGTTATGGCAAAAGCACGTATTGGCCATATCGTTGAAGCCCGTGTCCTTGAAGCAATGGGTGTGGATTATATAGATGAAAGTGAAGTTTTAACTCCGGCAGATGAAGAATATCATTTGTTCAAAAGTGATTATACGGTTCCGTTTGTGTGCGGCTGCCGTGATTTAGGTGAAGCTGCACGCCGAATCGGTGAAGGTGCTTCCATGCTTCGTACAAAGGGAGAACCGGGAACAGGCAATATCGTGGAAGCGGTTCGCCATATCCGTAAAGTAAATGCGCAAGTGCGCAAGGTTGTGTCCATGAATGAAGATGAATTGATGACCGAAGCGAAGCTGCTTGGTGCACCGTTTGAGCTTCTTCTTGAAATTAAGCGTGAAGGACGTCTTCCAGTTGTTAACTTTGCTGCAGGTGGAGTAGCAACACCTGCTGACGCTGCCTTGATGATGCAATTGGGTGCTGATGGTGTATTTGTTGGTTCCGGTATCTTCAAATCAGACAATCCTGCTAAATTTGCTAGAGCTATCGTTGAAGCAACAACACATTACCAGGATTATAAATTGATTGCGGAAATTTCAAAAGACCTTGGCACAGCGATGAAAGGGATTGAAATTTCAACGCTTGCTCCAAGTTCCCGCATGCAGGATCGTGGTTGGTAATCATGATTAAAGTAGGAGTACTTGCTTTACAGGGAGCTGTCAGAGAACATGTGCGTTCGATTGAAGAATCGGGTGCCGAAGCAGTCATCGTGAAAAGGAAGGAACAGCTTCAAGATTTAGATGGCCTCATCCTTCCAGGCGGAGAAAGTACGGCCATGCGCCGTTTAATTGATAAATATGACTTCATGGATGAATTGAAGCGTTTTGCTGATGAAGGCAAACCGATGTTTGGCACATGTGCAGGGCTTATTTTACTTGCTAAAAACATTGTCGGCTATGATGCCCCTCATATTGGCAGAATGGACGTAACAGTTGAACGCAATTCATTTGGGCGCCAGCGTGAAAGCTTTGAAGCGGATCTTGACATTAAAGATGTGGCAAATGATTTTACGGCGGTATTTATCCGTGCGCCACATATCGTTGAAGCCGGTGAAAATGTTGAAGTCCTGGCAAAACATAACGGTCGCATTGTCGTTGCACGAGAAGGGCAGTTCCTCGGATGTTCCTTCCATCCGGAATTGACAGACGACCATCGCTTTACAGCTTACTTCATTGAGATGGTAAAGGAAGCGAAGAAGAAACAACTTGCATAATGTGGTTGCAATCTGTTCATAATTGTAGTAACTTATTAATTACAAAATTTTCTTATATAGAAAAAGCAATGAGAGGAACTAGTAACTTGATGTTCATGTTTAAGAGAGCCGATGGTTGGTGAAAATCGGTACATGGCGCTGGTGAATCCGTCCTCGAGCAGGGTATGGAATGCTGTTTTTACAGTTAGTAAGTACTCTCGGTCTAAAACCGTTAAGAATTTAAGTGGGCAGCGGCTTTTTGCTGCCAACTAGGGTGGCAACGCGGGTAACTCTCGTCCCTTTTATGGGGACGGGAGTTTTTTGTCGTCTTTTTATAGTTAACTCAAGTATTAAAATTTTTAAAAGGAGAGGTTAATTATGCTCGATATGAAACATTTGCGAAGTAATTTTGAAGAAGTGAAAAAATTATTGCAGCATCGCGGGGAGGACTTAACAGACCTCGGTAGGTTTGAAGAGCTGGATGTCAAACGCCGCGACCTAATCGTTGAAGCAGAACAACTGAAAAGTAAGCGAAATGAAGTGTCCCAGCAGGTAGCTGTATTAAAGCGCGAGAAAAAGGATGCGGATAGCCTGATAAGCGAAATGCGTGAAGTGGGTGACCGCATTAAGGAATTGGATGATGAGCTTCGTGTCGTGGAAGAAACACTCGAACAATTATTGATGAGCATTCCCAATATTCCTCACGAAAGCGTTCCAATTGGCGAAACGGAGGATGATAACGTTGAGACTCGCAAATGGGGGAACATCCGAGAATTCGAATTTGAACCAAAGCCTCACTGGGAAATTGCCGATGCGCTTGGGATCATCGATTTTGAACGTGCTGGCAAGGTAACAGGAAGCCGTTTTGTTTTTTACAAAGGGTTAGGCGCAAGGCTGGAGAGAGCACTGATTAACTTTATGCTTGATTTGCACGTTGATGAGCACGGCTATAAAGAAGTATTGCCTCCGTATATGGTGAATCGCGCGAGCATGACGGGTACTGGCCAGCTTCCTAAGTTTGAAGAGGATGCCTTCTTGGTAGAAAAAGAAGATTACTTCCTGATTCCAACGGCTGAAGTGCCTGTGACGAATATGCATCGTGATGAAATCCTGACAGCTGATGAGCTTCCGATTAAATATGCGGCATTTAGCGCATGCTTCCGTTCTGAAGCTGGTTCTGCAGGACGTGATACCCGTGGTCTGATTCGCCAGCACCAATTTAACAAAGTGGAACTCGTTAAATTTGTAAAGCCGGAAGATTCTTATGAAGAGCTTGAAAAATTAACGGGTGATGCGGAGAAGGTGCTGCAATTACTTGGATTGCCGTACCGTGTGTTGAGCATGTGCACAGGTGACCTTGGTTTTACGGCAGCAAAGAAATACGATATTGAAGTATGGATCCCAAGCTATGAAATGTACCGCGAGATTTCTTCTTGCAGCAATTTTGAAGGCTTCCAGGCTCGCCGTGCCAATATTCGCTTCCGCCGTGATCCAAAAGGCAAGCCAGAGCATATTCACACACTAAACGGGTCAGGGCTGGCGATTGGCAGGACGGTTGCGGCTATCCTAGAGAATTACCAGCAGGCAGACGGCTCTGTCGTCATCCCGGAAGCGTTGCGTCCATATATGGGCAATCGTGAGAGCATTAAGCCAGAATAAGCGAG
>JAUZPT010000115.1 GCA_030705745.1 Bacillota bacterium
GAGGTCACTGAAGGCACCGAGGAGGCTTCAGGATCTCCCCGCGGAAAGCGAGTGACCGGAGCGGAAATCAACAGGACCATTAGCAAGGACTACCACGAAATTAGATAGTAAGATTCTGAGAAAATAAAAAATTGTCGAGAAAATACCCCTTTCTCGACAACCTGATGAGAAGGGATGCCTTCTCATTTTTTGTTTTTATTAAATTAAATCTTATCTAAATAGGAAATAGTAGGCACTGAAAATAAAACTTTTTCGCATTTGCATACTTTGTGTATCACAAATCTTTTTTAATATGTTATACTATTAGAGAAGATACAAGTCATTAAGTATAACACTAATGCGGAAGGGGCCGTAAAATGAAGGCTAGAATTGCAATTAATGGTTTTGGAAGGATCGGAAGAATGGTTTTCAGAAAAGCCATTTTAGAAAAAAAGCTTGAGGTCGTGGCGATTAACGCAAGCTATCCCGCTGAAACATTAGCTCATTTATTAAAATACGATACGAATCACGGCCAATTTGAGGGTGAAGTGATTCCTTTAGATAACGAATTGATTGTAAATGGGAAACGAGTGCGATTATTGAATGACCGCAATCCCGAAAAACTTCCTTGGAAAGAAATGGGCATTGATATTGTCATCGAAGCAACGGGAAAATTTAATTCTTATGACAAGGCAAGCCTCCATTTGGAAGCAGGAGCAAAAAAAGTAATCTTGACCGCTCCAGGCCAAAATGAAGATATTACTATCGTAATGGGCGTCAACGAAGAAGCTTTGATTCCAAGCGAGCATCGAATTATTTCAAATGCTTCCTGTACGACCAACTGTCTTGCGCCGGTTGTAAAAGTACTCGAAGAAGAATTTGGCATAGTAAACGGTTTAATGACAACCGTTCATGCTTTTACAAATGATCAAAAAAATATTGATAATCCGCATAAGGATTTAAGACGGGCACGGGCGTGCGGTCAATCGATAATTCCAACTTCGACAGGGGCGGCAAAGGCACTTGCGCTCGTTTTGCCGCAGTTAAAAGGTAAGATTCATGGAATGGCATTGCGCGTTCCAACCCCGAATGTTTCGCTCGTTGATCTTGTCGTCGACCTTAAGTGTGATGTGACGGTTGATACAGTAAACGAAGCATTTATTAAGGCGGCAGATGGTCGATTAAATGGAATTCTTGGATTTACGGTGGAGCCACTAGTATCGGTGGATTTCAATACAAGTGAGCATTCGGCTGTAATAGACGGTCTTTCAACAATGGTAATGGGTAACCGCAAAGTAAAGGTTCTGGCATGGTATGACAACGAATGGGGCTACTCTTCACGAGTGGTTGATCTAGCCATGTATGTTGCACAGGAAATGTCAAATGCAGCTCAGATTAAAGTCGGATAATCTAGCTCACAATAATAGGTTCTGTTAAACAGTTCCAAAAAGAAAAAAATTGCTGATGCAAAACAGCAATTTTTTTCTTTTTTTCATGTATACGTGTTTAAGCGGATGCCGAGTTATAAAGGGGCAGTTATGTGGAATTTTTTTATTTTGATAGGTTGCAAAAAAAATATAAACAAAGTATACTAGTCATCGTGAACTTCTTGAAATTAGGTAGAAATTAATTACTTAAAGGGTTAGGACCTCTCTGGACTAACTTTCCCCCGTGGTAGTTATAAGATACCGTCAATATTAAGGTTTCAGGAGGTAGCAAAAAAGCTTAAGGGGGAAACACGAATATGGAAACAATGGGACGTCATGTAATCTCTGAATTATGGGGTTGCGACTTTGAAAAATTAAATAACATGGATTTTATTGAACAAACGTTTGTTGAAGCTGCATTAAAATCAGGTGCTGAAATTCGTGAGGTAGCTTTTCATAAATTTGCGCCACAAGGTGTGAGTGGAGTAGTTATCATCTCTGAATCACATTTAACGATCCACAGCTTTCCAGAGCATGGCTATGCAAGCATCGATGTGTACACATGCGGTGATTTGAATCCGAATATCGCTGCTGATTATATCGCAGAAGCACTGAATGCTCAAACTCGTGAAAATATCGAAATTCCACGTGGAATGGGTCCTGTACAAGTAAAACAGGCAAAGGTTCTTTAATCTTTTTAAAACAATTCGAACGAATGCATTTAGAGGTGTAGTGATACACCTCTTTTTATTTTATACTAAGTTGAGCACACTAGAAAAAATGACGCAGAGGAAGAGTGAAATGGCTATCTTAAAAAACTTCTTTACCATTTTTCGCAAACAATGCGAAACCGCGGAAAATCATCAAGATGATTCCTTAAGGACGCATTATTACAAAGGAACGGCAAAGCAAATCTTTTTATCGGTTGAACAAATGTTTCGGGATGACCGTCATTGCCACGTTACAAGTGTATCTAGAGAGCATGGCGAGATCGCTGTAGAGGTGAAAGGGAAAGCTCCCTGTTTCCTTATTGTAACCGTTGTTTCGGTTAAACCTTTAGAAACGGCAGTAGATTTTACGCTTTCAACTGAGGCGTTTTCAATTACAGGATCGTATCCGATGTTGCGGAAGCTTCTTCTTTCCTATTACGAAAAGCTTGATCGCTTACATACGAATATCGGCACCGGGAAAAACGCTTAATTCTTCTTGTGTTACCATTTTCTTTTTAATAAAATAGAAGTAAAAAGACGATACGTTAATTTGAGTTGGAGTTGATGGAATGAAATGCCCTTCCTGTCAAAATAGTGGGACGCGCGTCCTTGATTCACGGCCGGTTGATGAAGGGCGTGCAACTCGTCGAAGGCGTGAATGCGAAGCGTGCAGTTTTCGTTTTACTACCTTTGAAAAAATTGATGAAACACCCCTGATTGTCGTGAAAAAAGAAGGGACCCGGGAAGAATTCAGCCGGGACAAGGTTTTGCGAGGGTTGATAAGAGCTTGTGAAAAACGACCCGTTGCTTTAAGTCAATTGGAAGAAATAACATCTGACGTTGAAAAGGAACTTCGCAATCAAGGTGTTTCTGAAATAAACAGTGAAGCTATCGGGGAAATCGTTATGGATCGACTTGCTCAAGTAGATGAAGTAGCGTATGTTCGATTTGCGTCTGTTTATCGCCAATTTAAAGACATAAACGTTTTTATTGATGAATTAAGAGAATTGATTAAAAAAGGAAATTCTTAAGAGCTAAAGCGATCTTTGGCTCTTTTTTACTCATCTGTGAAGGGTTGGAAGAATATGCAGCATTGGCAGGAAATTGTCCCAATTGATCGATATATTGTCTCAACGAATGGGCTGCTGCATGAATATGACCGAAAAGTCCTGACATTTTTGTATCAGCCTTTAATGGGCATTCATTGCTTCAGCTTGTATATGACCTTATGGGCCGAAATTGAGGAAAACCGTCTTTGGTCAGAATCCTCCTCCCATCATATTTTGATGAATATGATCGGGCTGAATTTGAATGACATTTATGATGCACGATTAAAACTTGAGGGAATTGGATTATTAAAGACCCGGGTAAAAATAGTCGATGGGAATCGTTCGTTTATTTATGAATTGCAGCCACCTCTTAATCCTGAACAGTTTTTTTTGGACGGCATGCTGAATATTTATTTGTACAGGAAAATCGGTAAAAATCACTTCGCGCGCTTGAAACGCTTTTTCTGTGATCGAAAAACTCCTATCGAAGAGGAGTATAAAGAGGTTACCCGATCTTTCCAGGATGTTTATGAATCTGCTGCTCCTGAATCTATTCAATATTCGCAAGAATACTCCTCTGATTTGGAACCTGACGGAAATGAGCAATTTATTGGAAGGCAAGAACAAAAAGCAATTCAGGTTAACGCGGATTTCTTTAATTTTGATTTGTTGATTTCTGGTTTAAATGAATCACTTTTACCAAAGAAGGCATTAACACAAAAGGTGAAAGAAGCAATCAGCAATCTTGCTTTTTTATATGGAATCGATGCCCTGCAAATGAAAAATATTCTATTGAGTGCTTTGGATGAAGACAATGAAATAAATATTGAAGAATTGCGAAAGGCTGCGAGGGACTGGTACCAATTCGTCCATTATGACCAGCTTCCTGTACTTATTGAACGAACTCAGCCTCCAATGTACCAAATACAGCAGCAGGAACCGAAGACAAAAGAGGAAGAACTTATGCGTTATCTTGAAACAGCTTCACCTCTTCAATTTTTAAAAGATCTGTCAGGCGGAGCGGAACCATCGAAAGCAGATATGCAGATTATTGAAGAAACAATGATGAAGCAGAAGCTCCTCCCTGGAGTTGTAAATGTGCTCATACACTTTGTGATGCTGAAAACAGATATGAAGCTGACTAAAGGATATGTTGAGAAGCTTGCGAGCCACTGGAGCCGCAAACAGGTGAAAACGGTCAAGGAAGCAATGGAATTGGCTAAAAGTGAACACAGCAAGTATCTCGGCTGGACAGAACCGAAAAAGACGGGGAAATCTGGTTCAAGACAAAAGCCGATTCGAACAGAATTTCTTCCAGATTGGTTTAATGAGGGTTCAAAGGATGCACCCCCTCCAAAAGACGACAGTGCTCAAAATGAGCTGGACGCAAAAACGCGTGCGCTGGAAGAAAAATTAAAAGCGTTTCGCAAGTAAGAGGTGAACGAAATTATGGAGAGAATAAATCAAACGTTAAAAAGGCTTGCATCGAACGAGAATTTTCAAAAAAGATATGAGAAAATGCGCAAGAACACGCTTAGTCATCCGGATGTTACTGCTTTTTTGGCGCAGCATCAAAATGAAATAACGGAAGACATGATCGGAAAAAGTCTCGGGAAGCTGTTTGAATATACGAATCAAAGCAAGGAATGCAATCGTTGTCCAAGCCTTGAAGGCTGCGTGAACATCATGCAGGGTTATCACCCTGAATTGGTGCTGCAGAGAAATTCTATCGATGTTCGATATGAACGCTGCCCTAGTAAAGTGATGGCAGATGAAAAGAGTAAAAATGAAAAACTCATTCGAAGCCTATATGTGCCTAGAGAAATATTGGAGGCTTCATTCGAATCCTTGAAGATCGCATCAGGTAAAATTGATGCAGCTGATAAAGCGGCGTCCTTTGTTATGAACTATCAACGGGGGCAAAAACAAAAAGGGTTGTATCTGTATGGGAAATTTGGTGTCGGAAAGTCATTCCTGTTAGGTGCCATTGCCAATGAACTAGCTAAAAAGCGAATTTCGTCCATGATCGTATATGTACCCGAATTGTTGCGAGAGATGAAAAGTTCGATTGCCGATTCAACATTGAATGAAAAAATCGAAACGCTAAAGCGCGAACCGGTTTTGATGCTTGATGATATTGGTGCTGAAGCAATGTCCAGCTGGACAAGGGATGAAGTGATGGGGCCGATTCTTCAGTTCCGCATGCTTGAAAACCTGCCGACATTTTTTTCTTCGAATTTTGATTTTCAGGGTCTGGAACATCATTTAACATATAGTCAGCGCGGCGAAGAGGAAAAAATGAAAGCGCGAAGAATGATGGAACGAATCCGGTATTTGAGCGAGCCAGTTTTGGTAGATGGGCCAAATCAACGAGATCTGATATAAATGAAATAATGAAATTGCAAAACTGCCGGAGCATAATCCGGCAGTTTTTTTTTGGGATATAATTCAAACATACTGCACTCTACTTCTATTTTGTCCAAGTCCCCCATATACATGAAAACAGAGATTCTGGAATCAAGGGGGGATCTGGTTGGTAGAAATCATCTTTCAAAACGAAATGGATAGCAGCAATTTATTTAATCATCTAATCCAGTGTTTAAAGCCGTGTTATCACCAAAATATTCTTCTCAATGAAGATCGACATATACTTTCCATCCAAAATGAAGATTTTGATGGCGAGGCGCTCAAGAAGCTGAAAAAATCATTTTATAATTTCATTTACGAAATTAAATTGGAGCATTGGTGCAGGGGATTTTTAAAGGATCATTTTTACTATGAAGATCTTGAAGAGCAACAGCAAATTGTTGCGATTTTTTACTCCATTCTTCAAGGCTGCAGGCAGGAGCTCCCCACGGCTGTCCCGGTGGAACGGGGAGAATCTGTTTTAAATGAAGCAATTAATCAAATATTTCTTGAGACGAGTTCATTCTCCTTTGATTCATTTGTGAAGTTCCGGTTACGTGACTATTTCCGAATGCTTGAGAGTTTTCTGGAAGTGTCGATTGATGAATATAAAATGGAACAAGAGTATCAGGTGTTTGTTCAAACTTTAAGGGAATTTCTATGTAATAGGCCTTCGAAAATGGCCTTGCTCCATATCGTATTTGATGAGGAAATTACTTTTTTCAATGAACAGTTTCACGAGATTAAAAGGAGCGAATTGATTAAAATGGTGGACAGAAAACTATTGTTTAATCACCCAGTTTATGTCGACTCTGTATCGATTGCGCCGCTTTTGTCAATTGCTCCTTCTTCGGTTGTGATATACACTCAGAATCCGGAACAGCCACTGATCAGAACGATTCATAATATTTTTGAAGAGAGAATCACAATCCGATCTCTTTCAGATTTTGGGGAATCAGATAAAAAGAATTTATCATCCTGAAAATAAATACTTATGTCCGCTTGATTTTTCAAATTTTTATAATTATAATAACGTACATAGTATTTAAAGAGTAAAAGTGATGATAAGGACATGGGTATTTCTTAATCGGTTTCCAGAGAGGGAAGGATTGCTGCAAACTTCCTAACGCGATCGGAATGCTTACCGCCTTTAAACTTCAGCTGTGAATATTTCATTCTTCACGCTTCGGAATGGAATTAGTAATCGCTGGCGGCTGCAGCCGTTAACCTGTCCTCAAGCCGGTGGAGTACTAGTCCTCTTCCGGAAAATTGGGTGGAACCACGTGTTTATTTAAACTCGTCCCTTTACCAGGGATGGGTTTTTTTGTTTTTTAAAAAACAAACACACGTTCTTCGTTGTGTGTATATTTAGAAGGAGGAGTTAATATGTCAGAAATACTAAAAATTTCGTTTCCTGATGGAAATGTGAAAGAGTTTGCGAAAGGCACTACGACTGAAGAAATTGCCTTTTCAATTAGTCCGGGATTAAAGAAAAAAGCACTTGCTGGAAAATTCAATGGACAAATGTTTGACCTTCGCCGCCCGATTTTGGAAGATGGTTCAATTGAAATCGTCACACCCGAATCCAAGGATGCATTGGAAGTTTTGCGCCACAGTTCAGCTCATTTAATGGCACAGGCAATTAAAAGACTATATCCAAAGGTTAAGCTCGGAATCGGTCCAGTCATCGAAAGCGGTTTTTACTACGATATTGATCTGGACGAATCATTGACACCGGAAGATCTGCCGAAGATTGAAAAAGAAATGACTAAAATCATTAATGAGAATCTTGAAGTTGTCCGCAAGGAAGTTAGCCGTGAGGAAGCGGTTCAAATTTTCAAAGGTATCGATGATGAATACAAGCTTGAATTAATCGAAGCGATTCCTGCAGGTGATACGGTGACAATTTATGAACAGGGAGAATTTTTCGACCTTTGCCGAGGCATTCACGTTCCAGCTACAGGGAAATTGAAGGAATTTAAATTATTGAGTATTGCTGGTGCCTACTGGCGCGGAAACAGCGACAACAAAATGCTACAGCGCATTTACGGCACAGCTTTCTTTAAAAAGGAAGATTTGGCTGAGCATCTGCGTCTGCTAGAGGAAGCGAAAGAGCGTGACCACCGCAAGCTAGGCAAAGAGTTAAATCTATTCATGAATTCGCAAAAAGTTGGTCAGGGATTGCCAATGTGGCTACCGAAAGGCGCAACAATCCGCCGCATTATCGAGCGTTATATTGTCGATAAAGAAGAGCGTCTTGGATATGATCACGTATACACACCTGTAATGGGAAGTGTTGATCTTTATAAAACATCTGGCCACTGGGACCATTATCAAGACGATATGTTCCCGGTAATGGACATGGACAACGAACAGCTTGTTCTCCGTCCAATGAACTGTCCGCATCATATGATGGTGTATAAAAATGCCA
>JAUZPT010000116.1 GCA_030705745.1 Bacillota bacterium
ATCTTCACTAATCCTTCAGTTAAAAAGACGGAAGAATATATTTCTGGAAGGTTTGGATAAGGGGGAATAGGGAATGACAGTGTCAGCTTCATCCAGAACAGCATTTGAAGTGAATGATCTTAACTTATGGTACGGGGAACACCATGCACTAAAAAATATAAATTTCCCTATTTTCAAAAAAGAAGTGACTGCCATCATTGGGCCTTCCGGATGTGGTAAATCAACCTTTATTAAAACATTGAACTTAATGATCAATATGGTTCCCAACGTAAAGATGTCAGGTGAAATCAATTTTTCCGGACAAAATATCCTCAATGAAAAAATGGATCTTGTAGAGCTTCGGAAACATGTTGGAATGGTATTTCAAAAAGGAAATCCGTTTCCTCAATCCATTTTTGACAATATTGCCTACGGTCCTAGAATTCATGGAATCACAAGAAAAAAAGACCTAGAGGGAATAGTTGTAAAGTCATTGATGGATGTAGCGTTATGGGATGAAGTCAAGGACAGGCTTCACGCTCCTGCTATGGGACTTTCCGGTGGACAGCAGCAGCGTCTTTGCATTGCAAGAGCTCTAGCCACAAAACCGGATGTGCTCTTAATGGATGAACCAACATCTGCTCTTGACCCAATCTCCACTTTAAAAATAGAAGAATTAGTATTAGAATTGAAAGAAAAGTATACGATTGTAATGGTTACACATAACATGCAGCAGGCAGCACGCGTGTCGGACAAAACGGCATTCTTTTTAATGGGTGAATTGATCGAGCTTGATGCGACATCCAAAATATTCTCCCAGCCATCTGACGATCGTACGGAAGGTTATATTACAGGAAGATTCGGCTAATAAGAGGTGATTGTTAATGACGATGAGATCAAATTTTGACATTAGTTTAAAACAATTAAAAGAAATGCTTCTTGAAATGGCTAGTTTATCTGAACAGGCAATTAAAGATGCAATTGATGCACTTATCAAGCAGAACTTGGAAAAGGCGCAGAAAATCATTGATGGAGATAATATTATCGATGAAATGGAGCATAAGATCGATGATAAGGCATTGCTCATGATTGCGACTCAGTCCCCAGTTGCTACAGATCTCCGAAAGATTTTGGTTGCAATCAAAATCTCATCTGAGATAGAACGTATAGGTGATATGGCAGTCAATATTGCAAAGTCGACGCTCCATATAGGAAATGAAAAGCTGATTAAAGAAATCGTAGACATTCCAAAAATGATGGACATGGCGCTGGAAATGCTTACCGAATCCTTAACAGCATTTTATTCTGAAGATGTAACCTTAGCGAAAAATTGTGCGGAAAAAGATGATATGGTGGATGAATTGTACGGAAGATTGGTACATGAATTGATAGGATACATTCCGAACAACCCTTCTGCATCCAATCAAATTACTCAATTGGCGTATGTTTGCCGATACATTGAGCGAATTGCCGATCACACAACAAATATTGCTGAAAATGTAATATTCCTTGTAACTGGAAAACGTTACGATCTGAATTCATAATTTGTTGAGTTTAAAAAAGTTTATAGAATGTCCAAAAAAGCCGGCCCATCATGGACCGGCTTTTCATATTAATGGGATTCATTTTCCTGTCTTTGTAATGGTTTTTGCAAGTTGGTCAAAACTCATCTTGCTGGAAACATCATAACTCCCTAACTGCAATTTTTTTTCATATTGCTTGGAGATTAGAAATTGTCCAAAGTCCTTTTCATTTGCTATGATTTTTTGTTGAAAAAGAAGATGGACAATTTGATCCGAATTCATGCCATTCATGATGACAAGATGGTATAAATATTCATTTTTCAACTCATCCTGTTTAAAACGTGCAGGAACGTTTCCATTCGAGATTTTCGAAGAATTTGATTTTCCCCCCTGAACACGAACGCCTGCCGATTTTTGAAGCTTTAGATATTCTTGATTTTTTATTACAATATACCCTTGTTTCTCTAAATGCTTCTTCTCCAAGTCAAAATCACTTGAAAAATAAATTTTCTGGTTGAAATAATAATAGTATGATCCAATGATGCTCACCGTTAAAAAAATACCGAACGAAAACGCCCGCATCCTACGCCTATCCATTGTTTTTTCCTCGATTTGTATATTCTTTTAAAATGTCGTAAACATCTTTAACAGATATGGAAGCCTGGCCAGCAATCTGTTCGATTGGTTTCCCTTGAGTAGCAAGAGCCCATACTTGATTTTTGATAATATCATGGATCTCTTTCTTCGTAGTTGGTTCGTTCTGTGCATAAATTGTCGCCATGTTAAAGTTATCTTCATCCATTAATAATTCTTCTTCCAATATATTTATTTTTTTCTTCATTTGATAATTTTCCTGAACTTGCTGCATCGTAAATTGCTCAAGCTCATCCTTTAAGCTTGCGACAGAATCTTTTTGGAAAAAAGAAAGAATAAAAAGGACAAGGGAAAACCCTAGTAAACCAAGCATAATCAATGACATTTTGTTCACCTCATAAAAAAAGACTTTAAAAAAATCAATATTAACATTTTACCATTAGGATAAAGAAATATCGAGGTTGCGGGTAGCATTCCATCAATGGAACTATTTTTATATCGATAGAAAATGTGTAAATGGGAGGATTGGACAATTAGTGGTGTAAACAAAGAGAAATTAAACTCATTTGATACAGGACTTTTAAAAAACAGACTAGCATTTCCTTTTGAAAAGTGATATTATAGAAAAGTCGTATGAACGAACTAGCAAGAAATAGTTTGGAGGGATAATGCATGCGTGTGAATATTACGTTAGCTTGCACTGAATGTGGAGATCGTAACTATATTTCAACAAAAAATAAACGTAACAATCCGGATCGTCTTGAGCTTAAGAAATATTGCCCAAGAGAAAAGCGTTCCACTGCACATCGTGAAACAAAATAAACAGCAGGTTGCTTCCTGCTGTTTTTTTTATGCTTATAATTAGATTGAATAGGAGGTTTTCACATGGAATTAAAAGACAGCCTTCGCCTGGAATTAAAAGGAATACTTGCACACATACCTAAACCCCACTACGAACATTATTCCTGGCAAATCGCAGGAAGACTCTACGAAGATTCTGACTGGATAAACGCAAAAATCATCGGAATTACCATTTCCAATCCACCTGAAGTTGATACATACCAGATTATTCGCAAAGCATGGGAGCAAGGAAAACAGATTGTCATCCCAAAATGTTATCGGAAAGACAGAAACATGTCATTCCGCACGCTGACTTCGTTTGAACAACTCGAAACAGTATATTCAGGCTTGTATGAACCGATCATTGATGAAACAGCTGAAATGCCTGCTTCTCAAATTGACCTTCAGATTGTACCTGGTTTGGCATTTGACACGGCAGGATTTCGTCTTGGCTTTGGTGGTGGATATTATGACAGGTATTTAAAAGAATTTACCGGTGTGACGCTCTCGCTTGCCTTTGTTCCTCAGATTATCGGTAATCTTCCTATTGAGCCTCACGATATTCCCGTTTCTAAAATCATTACGAATGAAAGGACTATACTCCCGTCATGATGGGGAATGTAATAGTTACTTCCTTTATTGTTTTGACCGCTTTGGCAGGTTATGCTCTTCGATCCTTGACATTGTCAGGTGCGCTTGCTGCTTTGGTTGTTGGAATAGCTGTTTTTCACGGGTTCGGATTAAGTGGCATAGTTTTACTCGGGATCTTTTTTGCTTCTTCGAGTGCTTGGTCCAAATACAAAAGCTCGATGAAAGTCGAAATCGAAGAACGGCTTGCTAAAGGAGCAAGAAGGGATTGGCAGCAGGTTTTGGCGAATGGAGGACTAGCGGGACTGGTGAGCGTTTTGTATTCCGTTTGGCCAAATAATATTTACTTTATGGGCTTTCTCGTATCTTTAGCAAGTGCAAACTCTGATACATGGGCGTCAGAAATCGGTTCACTTAGCAAAAAAAAACCATTTAGCGTTCGGTCGTTCACTAGAGTTGAGAGGGGTACTTCAGGTGCAGTTAGTTTATTAGACACACTCTCGGCGCTTGCGGGGTCTTTATTGATGGCAGTATCAAGTGTAATTTTCTTGAATCTTCCTTTTGAAAAAGCAGTTTTTGTATTTGTTTTTGGATTTTTGGTAAATTTGCTTGATACGCTCCTCGGGGCTTTTTTTCAATCTGTTTATTTCTGTCATACGTGCTGTATTGAAACGGAGAAGAAATTCCATTGTGGAAAAGTAACCGGGAAACTGAGAGGGCTTACTATTCTAGATAATGATGTCGTAAATTTTCTTTCGGGATTGCTTGCTGTATGCTTGACGATACCATTTTTATAGTGAAAAAATAATTAATTGCATCCGATAAAGTTTGTTGACTAAAATGATTTTTGTATAGGGAATTGCACGTGCCACGATTGAAGGAGGAATGGATGTGCTAAAACGAGTAAATCGAGTTGCACTAATTGGAGCGGGATTTGTTGGATCAAGCTACGCTTTTGCTCTATTAAACCAGGGAATTACAGAAGAGCTCGTTCTGATTGATGTAAACAAAAGTAAAGCGGAAGGTGATGCGATGGATCTTAATCATGGCCTTCCTTTTGCACCTTCTAGAACCAAGATCTGGTATGGGGACTACTCGGATTGCAAATATGCTGATCTTGTTGTGATTACTGCAGGAGCTAATCAAAAGCCTGGAGAAACTCGTTTGGACCTTGTGGAAAAAAACTCCCGTATTTTTAAGGGGATTATTGAAGAAATCATGGCCAGTGGATTTGATGGTATTTTCCTTGTGGCTACAAATCCGGTGGATATTTTGACGTATGCTGTTTGGAAGTATTCCGGGCTTCCAAAAGAAAGAGTGATCGGGTCAGGTACCTTACTTGATACCGCCCGTTTTCGCTTCTTGCTTGGTGAGTATTTCGATGTCGATACGCGGAATGTCCATGCCTACATCATTGGAGAGCATGGAGATACAGAACTCCCGGTTTGGAGTCATGCAGATATCGCGGGAACGTCTTTGACTGAATGGACAAAAAATAAAGCTTCGTTTAAGCAGGAGGATTTGGATACTATTTTCTTAAACGTCAGAGATGCTGCCTACCATATTATTGAACGGAAAGGGGCAACGTACTATGGCATTGCTATGGGGCTTGTCAGATTAACGAAAGCAATACTGGAGAATGAAAACTCTGTTCTCACAGTTTCTGCGTATCTTGATGGACAATACGGGCATAAAGACATTTTCATCGGCATACCAGCAATAGTAAACCGCAATGGCATAAAAAAAGTTGTGGAACTAGATTTGAGTGAAGAAGAAAAATTGAAATTTTCCCACTCAGCAGACATATTGAAAAAATCGATGGATCTTATATTCAACAAATAGTACACCCTTTCTGATTGAAGTTAAAAAGCACATAGCTGCTTTTTGATTTCTTTTTTTTGAGCATAAATGCCAATGAATATACTCATACTATGATTGGGAGGGATATAAAATGTCTCGTATGATAACATCCATACTAATGATTGGCACGCTTGGCTATTTTGGCTACCGATATCGATATCGGCTATTGAATGTTATTATCGGTACCGGCTGGATGCGCAGGTTGGCTGTCGGTTCGGTGATGAATATGCCAGGTGTAAAAGACAAGATGATGCAATCGATGTTCGGAGGACCATCAAAGTGGTGAAATAACCACTGATGGTTTTTTTGTTTCTACGTTAAGAATATCATTGCGAAGGATTTAGTTTATAATGAAGGAAACAAGGAAAAAATGAATATATAAAAAGCACTCATTCGTTATTTTCGGTTGGTTTGCATATAGACAGAAGGTAGGGGAAACTTTGAATAATCAAGATGATTTTGTATTCTGGAGCCTCACTAAATCCTTGATATGCGAACAGGGATATAGAGTTGTTCAATTGTTTGAAAATCAAAAAGAGTTGTGGCTGGAAAAACTCGAAAACAAAAAAGCCCCAATCATTAGAATGTTACGGCAGGATTTGGATTGGAGCAATTCAATGCAGCGTGACATCGAAATAGTTGCTTCAAACGGAGAAAGAATACGAAAGCAGCTAGGCAGAAATGAATTGAATGTTTTGAATGTATATGTCAGTCCATATCCTCCTGTAGATGAATATGAATTTCGGATTAATCGACCATATGCTTCGCCTGAAATATCCAAAACAACAGTTGAAACGGTTTTAATGTCAAGACAGCAATATCAACCTGGATTCATCCGCCTTTCTGAAGTAACAGGAATTCCGATTCACTTCTCCATCGAGGGAAATTTCTTGCTGGAAGATGTGGAGAAGGTAAAACAAGATGCGCTTGATTATGCTGTAAAGGAAATAAATATTGAAAAGGCATTATTCAACTTTGGAAAGCCATTGTTTACATATGTATTCATTTTGATACAGGTGGCAGTTTTTCTTTTTTTGGAGGCAAAGGGCGGAAGTACAAATTCAATGGTGCTGATACGTTATGGAGCCAAATTTAATCCACTGATCATGGATGGGGAATGGTGGCGCTTTATTACCCCCATATTCCTTCATATCGGTTTTATGCATTTAGCAATGAATTCACTGGCTTTATACTACTTGGGTACGACGGTAGAAAGAATTTATGGCAATGCACGTTTTATAATGATCTATTTATTCGCAGGAATTTCTGGATCAATTGCTAGTTTCATATTTAACATCCACATTTCTGCGGGTGCAAGTGGAGCCATATTTGGTTGCTTTGGAGCCCTGCTTTATTTTGGCACCAACTATCCAAAGCTTTTTTTTAGAACGATGGGTAAGAATGTACTTGCTATTCTTTTAATTAATCTCGTCTTTGATTTTACTGCTTCAGGTATTGATAATGCAGCACATCTGGGTGGCTTGGCAGGTGGATTTCTTGCAACTGGAATCGTCCATTTCCCTAAAAGAAAGAAACCTTTATTACAAATCCTGTTTTTAATTTTTTCTGTCGCGATCATCTCTGCTTCCTTATATTATGGCTTTCATAATAGCTCTTTTAAATAATGTCTTGGGAAGGAAATGAGAGAGAAAATGCTGCTTTGATGTTGAATCATTCCTTGAGGGGTGCGTTTTTTTCGATTATAATTAAATGATGTAAACTTCTTAATGTGTCCGTAATTTCACAAATGAAGGGGCCCTCAATGAAATCGATTTATGATATCCAACAATATTTAAAGTCCTTTGGTACAATCATGTATATTGGAGACCGGGTAGCTGATCTGGAAATGATGGAATCCGAGGTTATGGAGCTATATCGATCCCAGCTGATGGAACCGCGGGAATATGAAACAGCTATTTTAATATTAAGACAGGAAATTCGGCTTCAAAAAGATAAGCAAAAACATTAAGGAAGATATGGTGAAGAAAATGGCGGAAAAATGGTTAGTTGGAGTAGACTTAGGTGGAACCACAACGAAGCTTGCGTTTATTAATCTTTACGGAGAAATTATTCATAAATGGGAAATTCAAACAGATAATACGGATAATGGAAAAAATATTACGATTAATATTGCAAAAGCGATCGACTTAAAACTTGAAGAGCTAGATCAGGAAAAGAGCAGATTACTCGGTATTGGGATGGGAGCACCAGGTCCTGTCAATTACGCAACGGGCGTCATTTATAATGCCGTCAATCTTGGCTGGCATGATAATTATCCGTTAAAGGACATGCTAGAGGTGGAAACGTCCTTACCAGCAATCATTGATAATGATGCGAATTGTGCAGCACTAGGAGAGATGTGGAAAGGTGCAGGTAACGGAGCAAAGGATATCGTCTGTGTAACGCTTGGAACTGGGGTAGGCGGCGGAGTAATTGCGAATGGTGACATCGTCCAGGGATTCAGTGGTGCCGGCGGTGAAATCGGTCATATCACTTCAATGCCAATCGGCGGAGCTCCGTGCAATTGTGGTAAAACAGGCTGCCTTGAAACAATCGCCTCAGCTACGGG
>JAUZPT010000117.1 GCA_030705745.1 Bacillota bacterium
CAAATGGGAAGTCCTGAATGCAATCGATGCAGAATTAAAGCGGAGAGACAGCTGGCAGGGGAAATTTCATCACAACGAAAAAGAACAAAAGGCGTAAGCGCCCTGTTTAGCCCCGACAAGCGCTGGAGGTCCTGGCGGTGAAGTCGTTCTTTGACTTCATCGTCAGGACCGAAGCGACCTCGAGGGGCTGGGCGCTGGAGCTGGATTACACTAAATTCTTCCGAGTTATCCATACCTGTAAAATTTAAAATTCCCAGACGATAAAAAAATGTAAAAGGACCGATCTCACATGCGATCGGCCCTTTTTCTTATTTAAACAGCATCCGAACTAGACCTGCAGGTATCTTTCTTTGCAGCGAGCGGTAGACGAGCCCGTTAATGTAAAAGAAATAGCTGACGCCGCCTCCTGCCTTAATTAACTCTTTAGCCGATTGGCGGACATTTTTTTGCTTGCGCACTTTTTCATCTGATAAATACACACCAAGAAGGCCGCGATTGATAAGCTTATGAAACTTTTTATGAGGTAATTGATCAGTATGCCGGTCCGCTTCTTTTACAAAATGCTTCAGGCGCTCGAACAGTTGCTGCTGGCTATCGTAATACGTGCAAAAATTCAAATCGCCGCCGCGAAGATCTTCCTCTTGATCGATAAAATAATCAAGCAAAATATGTAGTCCCTGGATAAATGGGAAATAACCGTTTCGGATATTTTCAGCATCTTTTTTGTTAAAATCTTCTCTCATGGCATAGGAAACTAAACAAAAAATTCCAAGCGTCGAACCCGAGCACGCGGAAAATTCATACCACTCCATATCCGGCAAGCCTTCTTTAAAGCGTTCAAACCACATCTCAAGCCGTGGCACACGTTCCTCCGGTACTACATGCTTGTGAATTTGCAACGAACAATAATAATCGCATAATTCGAGCAGATATTCTTTTATCAGAACGTAATTAGGCAACTCTTTTAGCACCGATCGGCATGTTTCTGACAGTTCCGCCAAGTAATTTCCGTCATCCTGATCATCGCGCAGCCTGTAATAATTTTTAGTAAGCGGGTCAAGAACCAATGCATCGGACATCGATTCGTGAAGGCAGGCAAAATCAGCTGGGTCAAGCGACGTGCTCCTGTCGCAAAGATTATCCAGATAATCACTGATCGTTTGGTAGGCGACAATAAATTTAATGGCTTGCCTATATTGATCGTTTGACATGAGTGCCATGATGGAGCCGCCTTCACAATGAAAGGTTTTACTTTCGATACTGGCAAGCGCCTGTTTTCGCAGCTCAGCATTTGGAATTTGTTCCGCTCGTCCCTTCCAATAGGCTAATTCCTGATGGACGGCGGGTATGATTTTTCGATATACGTTTGACATTAAGCGGATCGGCATCATAGAGGTTGTGATTCTCCCTTACACGAAAAGCGGAAGCGCCTTGATCATCTCCGACAGGCGCTGAAGCTAGACATATTCTACGTTCAAAGTTAAAGATTATAATTACAAAAGATACCCAATTGCCTTGAGCTGGCTGTTGACAAAATCCTTGGCATATTCAAAAACTTCTTCGCGCTCCGGTTCATTGAAGATTTCATGGTAGCATTTTGTCCATTCCTTAAAGCGTTTCTCAGAAAGCGGAACAGCATTGAACCACTCTTTAACCGCTTGTTTGTTGACGATTTTATCATCTCCGCCCTGCATTGCCAGGAGCGGTATATCCTGAATTTTTCCTAGCGATTCAAATGCTTCCTTCATCGCCTGGGTTAGCTCTCGATACCACCGTACCGACACTTTTGTTACATAAAGAGAATCATTTAAATCCGCTTCCTGAACATCCCGGTTGCGCGTCGCCATCTCTACAGTCAAACCGGAATTCATCCTCAAGGAAGGAAAAACCGCATTGATCCCATGGGACGCAATGTCCAAAAATTTTGAAGGATGATGCACCAAACCGAGGCAAGGAGAGGAAAGGATCAAACCAGCCAAATTCAGCTCTTCTTCCTCGAGCAAGCGAATAGCAATCAGGCCACCCATGCTATGCCCAAGCAGAAAAACAGGTAATTGATAGCGATAAGCCGCATGAACCCAATCTCTCACTTCAACTATATATTCATCAAAGGAATCGATATGTCCACGGCGTGACCGGGTTGTCATCCCTTGGCCAGGAAGATCGCCCATGATCACATGAAAGCCGGAAAGGCGCCACATTTCAATCAGCCAACCGTAGCGGCGATGATGCTCCATCGCACCATGGACCATGACTATGACTGCTTTCGCCTCTCCCTCAGCTTCCCACTTCCACATACTTTTTCCCCCTCATCAAATTTTTTCTTTCGCGGGAGTATTTTTCCCGCTACTCTGATCGTAATTTCGATTACAATAAAAGTACTATACCATATCGTATTGCAAGTCCACTGCTAAAATTTTTTATAAATGCCCCAGATTCAAAAAAATAAGCCAATATTCCCTAAAGGAGAGAGTACATATGATATACCCTTTTAAAAATAAGTTTCCAAAAATCGCGGATTCCGCTTTTATTGCCGATTATGCCACGATTACGGGCGATGTTGAAATTGGCGAGGAATCAAGCGTTTGGTTCAATACCGTCATTCGCGGTGATGTTGCACCGACAATCATCGGAAAAAAAGTCAATATCCAGGACAATTCCATTTTACATCAAAGTCCAAACAACCCTCTCATCCTCGAAGACGACGTGACCATCGGACACCAGGTCATTTTGCACAGCTGTGTGATTCGAAAAAAGGCATTAATCGGAATGGGATCCATTATTCTCGATCAAGCAGAAATCGGAGAGGGAGCGTTCATCGGTGCTGGAAGCCTTGTCCCACAAGGGAAGAAGATCCCACCAAATTGCCTCGCATTCGGCAGGCCAGCAAAAGTCATTAGAGAACTGACAGCGGAAGACATTGTAGATATGGAAAGAATCTCGAAAGAATACGCCGAAAAAGGAGCATATTACAAGACCGTTCAAAAGTAGTTTATTCGCTTCTTTCTTCACTAGTATGAGCATTATGCACTCAACACAATCCATGCTCCTGCCGATAATATATATAGTGATAAGAAACAAAGGTGATGAACATGAACTTTTCCTATCTATTTATTGTAATCGCAATCGTTGCCTTGTTTGTTTTTTTCAAGCTATTAAAAAAAACATCGAGTATGTTAAAATCAACATTTTTATTTTTACTGCTATTTACCATCCTTGGAACAGGGTTTGTTTGGGATAATCAAAATCCGGGCCAGGTCACAAATGCCGTCAGCTCATTGAAGAATTTGATTACCCGCACAAATGATCAAACAAGTTCATTTTCTGATAATGGGACGCAAATGCCGATTATTAAAATTAAAGATCGTGTATTGCTTGACGCACCTGCTGTATCACAGTTTCCCGAACTTCCACGTGGCTGTGAAGTGACAAGTTTGGCGATGCTATTGTCGAGTACAGGGTTGAAGGTCGACAAACTGAAACTTGCCGCGCAAATCAAAAAAGAGGATACCTTTTTCAACACCGTTGGCGGAAAAGTGTTTTTTGGGAATCCAAACGCTGGTTTTGTCGGCAATATGTATGATTTCAGTAAGCCTGGCCTTGGCGTTTACCATACACCCATCAAGGAACTGGCCGAAAAATACCTTCCCGGTAAAATAGATGATTTAACCGGTTCCGATTTTGAAGATTTAAAGATCCATCTTTCTGACAATCGTCCTGTTTGGGTCATCATCAATACGACGTACCAAAAGCTGGAAGACAATCAATTCCAGACATGGATGACGCCTTCCGGCCCGATAAAAATCACTTACAAGGAACACTCCGTCCTTTTAACAGGATATGATAAAAACAATGTGTATTTTAACGATCCCTTGACGGGTGAAAAAAATAAAAAGGCACCCATTAAGGATTTCAAAGAATCCTGGGTGCAAATGGGAAGGCAGGCAATCACCTACCTTCCTAGTTAATTTTAAATGCCCTGGAAGGACCGTTCAGCAAGCACATCGGCTTCGAAGGAATATTTCTTTTCAACATATACTTGATGCCAGACCATAAAGGACAAGACGGTCCAAATCTTACGGCTGTTGTCCGCTTTTCCTTGGCAATGGTCTTCAAGAAGTTTCAATACATACGTTTTATTAAACAAATGATCCGTTTCGCTTTCACGGATTATTTTTTTTGCCCAATCGTTCATTTCATCCTTCAGCCAATGACGAATCGGCACTGGGAAGCCAAGCTTTTTGCGGGTCAATACATGGTCAGGTACGACACCTTCCGCTGCTTTTCTAAGGATGTACTTTGTTGTGCCATTGGCCGTTTTTAAACTCGTTGGGATCTTGGATGCAACATCAAAGACTACTTTATCAAGGAAAGGAACACGAAGCTCCAAGGAATGAGCCATCGTCATTTTATCCGCTTTTAATAGGATATCTCCGCGCATCCACGTATGGATATCGATATATTGCATGCGATCAACCGGATCATAGCCCATGCTTTCCTTGTATAACTGTTTCGTGATATCTGTATAATCCAAGCCTTCTTTGTAAACATTCAGCAACTCACGCTTTTCTTCTTCGGTGAACATTTTTGCATTGCCGATATACCGTTCTTCCATCGGCGTCACACCGCGTTCAATAAAGCTTTTTCCCTTTGCGCCTTCAGGCAGCATGCTAGCAAGCCCTTTTAAAAGACCCTTACCAACGCGGGGGATTTTGTTGAATACTTCAAGTGATTGTGGCTCACGATAAATATTGTAGCCACCGAATAATTCATCCGCACCTTCACCTGAAAGAACAACCGTCACGTGCTTGCGCGCTTCTCTTGCTACGAAATAAAGCGGCACACAAGCTGGATCAGCGAGCGGATCATCCATATGCCACATAATTTTCGGCAGTTCATTCATGTATTCCTGAGGCGTGATCACATAGCTAATGTTTTCAACCCCAAGTTTGTCAGCAGTTTCCTTCGCAACATCGATTTCACTGAATCCATTGCGCTCAAAACCGACGGAAAAGGTTTTGATTGCAGGATGGTATTCTTTGGCAATCGAAGCAATTATGGAAGAATCGATTCCGCCAGATAAGAAGGAACCGACTGGCACATCACTGCGCATATGCATTTTGACAGAATCGAACAAGACGTCTTTAATTTCTTTTGTAAAATCCGCTTCCGATTTTTGCACAGGGCTAAAGTTCGCTTTCCAGTAACGCTTGATCTCCATTTTCGAGCCGATTTTCTTCGTAAAATAATGTCCCGGCTCAAGTTTATGAATGCCAGCAGACATCGTTTCCGGCTCTGGAACGAATTGATACGTCAAGTAATGCTGAAGCGAATCGTAATTCATCACATCATTTTCAAGCGCCAGCAGAATGCTCTTTTTTTCCGAACCAAAGAAAGTCTTCTCACCATCTTCAAAATAGAAAAACGGCTTGATTCCAAAATGGTCGCGAGCACCAAACAGCTTTTGTTCCTGTTTATCCCAAATGACAAACGCGAACATGCCCCGCAGCTTCTCAACCGCTTTTTCCTTTAACTTGCTATATAGAGCGATGATGACTTCCGTATCCGAGCTCGTCGTAAACGTGAGTCCATCCTTTAGCAAATCCTCTTTCAGCTCAAGGTAGTTGTATACTTCCCCGTTAAAAATAATCCAGTAGCGCTCATTTTCATACGTCAACGGCTGATGTCCGTTCTCGACGTCGATAATGCTTAAACGGCGAAAACCGAATTGAATATGTTCATCGAAGAAAAAACCGTCATCATCAGGTCCACGATGGGTGATAATGTCATTCATATTTTTAAATTGCTCTTTTTGTTCATCACGATAGATCTGTGCTTTGTCGTGTACACAACCAATAAATCCACACATTATGTACGTCACCTACTCCGTTTCAACATTATATTAACTTCATTTGTATTAAAAATAATACTTTCTTATACTATCACTAATCATCGAAAAATGGCACTGATAACCGTAAGGAAATTCATGCCTCAAAGGAAGTTTACACTCTTTTCTCCCAAGTTAAACCAAAGTTTACTTAACCTACTAAATAGAAAGATAAAAAAAGGGAGTTACACTTTTCAATGCAACTCCCTTTTTAATTATTTATTTGTTTAGTGACTGTTCGCGCAGTGCTTCTGCTTTATCTGTTCTTTCCCACGGAAGGTCAACATCCGTACGACCAAAATGTCCGTAAGCAGCTGTTTGCTTGTAGATCGGACGGCGAAGGTCAAGCATGTTGATGATGCCTGCTGGACGAAGGTCGAAGTTTGCACTTACAAGATCGACTAATACGTCTTCGCTCACTTTTCCAGTTCCGAAAGTATCAACAGAAATTGAAACCGGCTTTGCTACGCCAATTGCATAAGCAAGCTGAACTTCAACTTTGTCTGCAAGGCCTGCTGCTACGATGTTTTTCGCAACGTAACGAGCTGCATAAGCGGCAGAACGGTCAACTTTTGTAGGATCCTTACCAGAGAATGCACCACCGCCGTGGCGAGCGTATCCGCCGTACGTATCAACGATGATTTTGCGTCCAGTAAGACCTGCATCACCTTGTGGTCCGCCGATTACGAAACGGCCAGTCGGATTGATGAAGTATTTTGTATTTTCATCGATTAGTTCTTGAGGAACAACCGGATTGATGACATGCTCTTTCAAATTGCGTTGAATTTGCTCAAGTGCGATTTCTGGGTGATGCTGAGTGGAAATAACGATTGTGTCGATACGTACCGGCTTGTCGTTTTCATCATACTCAACTGTCACCTGCGTTTTTCCATCTGGACGAAGGTAAGGAAGGATTTCTTCTTTACGAACTTCTGTCAGGCGGCGAGCCAATTTGTGCGCCAAAGAGATTGGCAATGGCATTAATTCTTTCGTTTCATTACAAGCAAAACCGAACATCAAGCCTTGGTCACCAGCTCCGATTGCTTCGATTTCCTCGTCGGACATTTTGCCTTCACGTGCTTCTAGGGCCTGGTCAACACCCATTGCGATGTCAGCAGACTGCTCATCGATTGACGTTAAAACTGCGCAAGTTTCGGAGTCAAAGCCGTATTTTGCACGGTTGTAACCGATGTTTTTAATCGTTTCGCGAACGATCTTTGGAATATCCACATATGTGGAAGTTGTAATTTCTCCGGCTACAAGCACAAGGCCAGTTGTTACAGACGTTTCCGCCGCAACCCTTGCATTCGCATCCTTTGCTAAAATTGCATCTAAAATGGAATCAGAAATCTGGTCACAAATCTTATCTGGATGACCTTCAGTTACTGATTCAGAAGTGAACAAACGACGTTTTGTTGACATCTGAATTCCTCCTATATATTGAGATAATTTGAGGTTTTATGAAGGTTACAGGAATACTTCTTGGACCTCTCAAATTGATACGGAACTCATTCCCTTAGTAGTATGAAATAAACAAAGGATTTTTATTATAACTCTCATCATAAAAGGACTTATACAAAACAAAAAACCTTACCACTGTGAGGAAAGGTTGTTCTGGCCTTTCACTCTTATCGTTCAAGGGCAAAGCCTTGCGTCAGATTAGCACCTTCGCTAGGAAAATGGCCTTTTTCAATAGCCGTTTTTCTCATATAGCAGGTTGCTGGGTTTCATAGGGCCTGTCCCTCCACCAGCTCGGGATAAGAGAGTATCCGTTCAAGGTAAAATCATAACCCAGGGCGTCGAACGATGTCAATGATTTTCATTCTTTTTTCTAAAGAAGACTCGTCGATTGGCGAGCCTTTAGGCGAAGACAGAGGCGTAGTTGCCCTTATGCGCAATAAGAAGCTAAAGTGAGCAGCTTCCGTCGCTGCATTTTTTCCGCATCCACCTGTACCGGTTCTTCGCAATCCATTTGTACATTGCACTTCCCGGCTTTTTCATTAAAGGGATATAGCATGCCTCGCCAAAAATAATGGTGA
>JAUZPT010000118.1 GCA_030705745.1 Bacillota bacterium
AAATTATTTTCCTGGATGAACCGACTACCGGCTTGGATCCGCAAGCTAGAAGAACCCTATGGGATATCGTGCTGAAGCTAAAGGGAAGAGGTAAGACAGTTGTTCTTTCAACCCATTATATGGATGAAGCGCATGTGCTTTGCGATCGAATCGGCATCATGGACAGAGGGAATTTAATCGCACTTGATACACCAGACGCCCTCGTAAAACAGCTCCAATCAGATAGTGCAGTTGAATTCCGAACTGTTCATCCAATGGAAGAACAAAGTTTTTCTGCCTTATCAGGAGTTAAGCAGGTCAGCAAAAGGGAGGACATCTACACGCTTTATACAGACCATTTACAAATCGCGCTTACTTCGCTCATTCAGTTTTCCTCTGAAAATGATATAGAATTAGCTGATTTAAAAACTAGAACAGCAACGCTTGAAGATGTATTCATACATATGACCGGAAGGAGGCTGCGAGAGGAATGAGAGCCTACTGGCAACTTACTTTAGCTCAACTCCGTATTTTTGGCCGAAACAGGCAAGTCTTATTCTGGACGCTTTTCTTCCCTATTGTTCTTATGCTTGCTCTAGGGTCCTTTCTGGGAAAGGGCAACAATCTTTCCATGTCTATGGCGGTGGTCGATGAGGATGGGACTGGGGCCTCCAGCCAGTTCATCCAATCCTTTAAGCATGTAGGGGATATAAAAACCACGGTTTTCAAGACGAAGGAACTTGCAATTAATAGTGTGAAAAAAGGTGACAATCCGATCGCCATTGAAATTCCTAAGGGATTTGCTGCGCAAATGGCTTTAAAATCTGCAGCTTCCAATGCTCTTGATGTACCCGTGTTTTATAATGAAAAAAATATGGCCGCCTCTCAATTGGGAATTACGGTCGTTACCCAATTGATTGATGCTGCCAGCAAAAAGGCAGTCGAATATAAACCAATTTTAAACGTTGCCTCAAAAGGAATTCAGGCGGTGAATCTCCGTTATATCGATTTTCTCGTGCCGGGAATTGTTGCAATGATGATCATGAGCAACAATATGAACGGAGTTGCGGGCCAAATAGCTGCATGGCGGGAGCGTGGAATATTGCGAAGGATGCAGGGAACGAGGCTTAAAGCATCCACTTTCATTGCCGCCCAAATTACTGCACGTTTGGTACTGAACGGTTCCCAAGCATTGCTTGTGTTGTTGATCGCCAATTTAGTTTTTAATTTGTCCGTAAGAGGTTCGTGGTTTGTGTTAGTGGGACTCGTTATTTTAGGTACACTTGCTTTTATGGCCATTGGATTTATCATTGCCGGAATTGCCAAAACGCCTGAAAGTGCCGGACCTATTGCTGCATTTTTGTCGTTTCCAATGCTGTTTCTTGGCGGAGTGTTTTTCCCAATTAAAAATATGCCGAGTTTTCTGCAACCATTTGTCAAGGTGCTGCCCATCTCCCATTTGAGCAATGCATTAAGGGAAACAATGAATCTGGGAACGCCTATTACCGGAATTTTACCAGACATCTTTATGCTGTTAGGTTGCCTTGTTGTAGCGTTTGTCATCGCCAGCTTCACATTTAAATGGGAATAGCGAAATTATTTTCTATATAAAACAAATAAAAAACCGATTTCCGTAGAATCGGTTTTTTTCTATATTAAGCTTCAACCATCATAAATTCTTCTGCAAATCTTTGAAGAAGCTGTCGATTAATTTTTAGTTTTTTAACAATTTGTTCAGCATTCGTGATAATTGGTTGAGTAGTTGGATCTTTCTTTAATTCAAGCATAGAAATATCACCATTTAATAACCGAATTGCAATTTCTTTGACTTCTTGATTCTGTGAAGACTGATACATGATAAACGCAATGCAAGTTACTTTATCCATTCATCTTCCTCCTCAATATAAATCAAACGTACGTTCTTTGAAACTATTCGACAATCCTTTTCCTATTTCCTGTAAAAAAACGAAAAAATAATAGATTTTTGGTACTGTTGATTTTTCATACTAAAGATGTAGAAAACTTCAAGCTTCTTAATGAAGTAAGAAATTCAAATCCTTTATAAAATAAAATCAAAGAAAATTATTCAATTAAAAGGAGACTTTGAAAATGGAAAAAACACAGGTAGTTATGATTACTGGTGCTTCAAAGGGATTAGGCAAAGAATTGGCATTGGCTTTTGCGAAGAAAGGTGCGATTTTAGTTTTATGCGCAAGAGGAGAGGCACAATTGCTTGAAGTGAAAATAGAAGCTGAACAACTCGGTGCTACGGAAGTACTGACCATAGCAGCCGATGTGGGAGTGTCTAGGGATGTTGAAAAATTCGTAAGCCTCGCAGAGGAGGCTTTTGGGAAAATTGATTTATTGATCAATAATGCTTCCATTCTTGGCCCAAGTCCAATGCCGATGCTGCTCGATTATCCGGAAGATGATTTTTTGGAAGTGTTAAAAGTAAATGCGATGAGCCCATTCCTGGTTTCTAGACGTGTTCTTCCAGGCATGCTTCAGCGAAATGAAGGCTGCGTCATAAATGTGACTTCAGAGGCTGGACATGTGGGCTATGCCGGCTGGGGTGCATATGGCATTTCAAAATTTGCGGTGGAAGGATTAACTGAAACGTGGGCAGATGAGCTTAGTGAAACGAACATTCGAGTAAATATGGTTGATCCGGGAGAAATGGATACGGATATGCATAAAGCAGCGGTGCCGGATTGTGATTATGAGTTGAATAAGCCGATTGAGGTTGTCGATGTGTTTTTGTATTTGGCATCTGAAGAAGCAAAAGGCATTTCGGGACAACGCTTCCAGGCTCAGGAATATAAGGAAAGGATGAGTAGTCTATGATTCAGGAAAGGATAACATTTAAGCTTCCGGATGCACTTAATGCATCTGCACCACCTGAAAGAAGAGGAGTCCGACGGGATCATGTCCGTTTGCTCGTTTTAGATCGTGTCAGTGGAAGGACACACCACGTACAGTTCAATCAATTGCCTAATTTTTTGAAAGCAGGTGACGTACTAGTGCTTAACAGCAGCAGGACAATACCCGCTATATTAAAAGCGGTTCTCAGTAGGTTTTCTGATGTAATAAATCATGATGTGGAAGTGAGGCTGGCAAGAAGACAAAATGATTCAAAATGGGAGGCCCTCATTGTGGAAGAAGGTGTTAAAGAGGGTGACAGCCTCCACTTTAATGATGGTTTGGAAGGTATGGTTACTTATACGAGTGATTCTTCACCATTAGCTACCATTCAATTCTCAAAAAAGGGAACCGAATTACTTAACCATTTTTATTCAATTGGCGAACCTGTTCGCTATGAATATATCAATCAGATGTGGGGACTGGATTATTATCAGACGGTTTTTGCTGCACAACCAGGTTCGGTTGAAATGCCATCAGCTGGAAGGGCATTTAGTTGGGAGTTATTGTTTGAACTGCAACGTAGGGGAGTAAAAATTGTTTATTTGCAACACCATACCGGACTTAGTTATTTCTTGGATGATAAATGGAATCATTCTCCGGAAGATAATTTTGAGGAATACAATATCCCTGAAAATGCCTGGGAAACGATCCTTGAAGCAAAAGAATCGGGGAACAAAGTGGTTGCAGTAGGTACCACAGTTGTTCGTGCGATGGAAACTGCTGTGATAAGCGGAACACTTTCTGGCTGGACGAATTTATATATTCAACCCGATTCGAAGTTGAAAGTGGCGGATGCCATTCTAACCGGGCTTCACGAACCTGAAGCGAGTCATTTATCAATGCTTTCTGCATTCGTACACCAGGGGATATTGAATCAAGCTTATCAGGAAGCAATTGATAAGGGTTATCTTTGGCATGAATTTGGTGATATGAACTTGATTATATGAGGTGAGAAAATGATTAAATTTCATCACTATGCCATGGAAGTCGAGGAAATTGAAAAAGTGATAACTTTTTACAAAACATGCTTGGGTTTCGAGGAAGAAATAGATAAAGTGGAATTCGAAGGAGAAAAAATAGTTTTCCTGAAATTAGGTGGATTCCGCATGGAATTAATCCAACGACCCAACAGTCAAAGAATTCCTGATCAAATTCATCTCTGCTTTGAAACAGATCATTTGGAAACGATTATAGACCGATTATCCAATTTTGGCATGACAAAAATTGAAGGGCCATTTGAGCTTGAGAATAACTTAAGGACTGTATTTTATCGAGGACCTGCCTTTGAAATACTCGAATTTTTGGAGAAAATTGAAACTAAGAAATCTATGAGTATAAACCATGGGCATACAGATTTTAAAAATAATTCTTAACTTTATTCAATTACGGTTGATAAATGATGATGTAATATGATATTTTATATAGTAATGAATTGAGTAAGTTAAAAACGTTGAAGAGGAAAAGTAATTTATGCTGTAATCTATAGCGAGTCAGGGGTGGTGAGAGCCTGATGAGGAAGCATTTATGAAGAACACCTCGGAGTTTCCAATCGAACAAGGTAAAAACCTTAAGTAGGCTTGGACGGAACGGACACGTTATTGTCCGGAAAGCATAGTTGTATGCTATAAAGTTGGTCTATTATTGACAATTTGGGTGGTACCGCGGAAATTAAACCTTTCGTCCCTATTAGGGATGAAAGGTTTTTTGTTTTATACATAAGCACTAGGAGGTAATCGAAATGAAAAAAACATCAATTAAAGACTTATTCAGAAATCAGGAAATGTATGTGGATCAAAAAGTACAATTATCTGGCTGGATTCGTACTGTTCGTGACTCAAAGACGTTTGGCTTTATCGAATTGAACGATGGAACATTTTTTAAAGGTGTGCAAATCGTGTTTGATGATCAGCTTGAAAATTTTAAGGAAATCACCAAATTGGCAATCAGTTCATCCATCACTGTTGAAGGTGAATTTATTGCTACTCCTCAAATGAAACAGCCATTTGAAATTAAGGCGTTAAACATCACTGTTGAAGGGAATTCAAACGCAGATTACCCTTTGCAGAAGAAAAAGCATACATTCGAATACCTCCGTACAATTGCGCATTTGCGACCAAGGACAAATACATTTTCTGCGGTATTTCGTGTGCGTTCTCTTGCATCGTACGCCATTCATAAATTTTTCCAGGATCAAGGCTTTGTGAATGTCCATACTCCAATAATTACGGGCAGTGATACAGAAGGGGCAGGAGAAATGTTCAAGGTAACAGCACTTGATTTTGACAAACTGCCTAAAAATGAAGAAGGTAAAGTGGATTTAAGCAAGGATTTCTTTAACAAGGAAACAAATTTGACAGTGAGCGGTCAATTGTCTGCCGAAACATTCGCACTTGCGTTTAGAAATGTGTATACGTTCGGACCTACCTTCAGAGCTGAAAATTCGAATACTACAAGACATGCTGCTGAATTTTGGATGATTGAACCCGAAGTGGCATTTGCTGAATTGCCAGATATCATGGATCTTTCAGAAGCGATGGTTAAATACGTGATTGGGTATGTTTTGGAACAAGCTCCTGAAGAAATGGCCTTCTTTAACAGCTTTATCGATAAAGGTCTCATGGAAAGGCTGACTAATGCCTATGAAGCTGATTTCGGGCGCGTAACATATACGGAAGCAATTGAACTCCTTAAGCAGTCAGATCAAACTTTTGATTATCCAGTAGAATGGGGATTGGATCTGCAAACGGAACATGAACGTTACTTATGTGAAAAAGTTTATAAGCGACCTGTTTTTGTAACAGATTATCCGAAGGAAATTAAAGCTTTTTATATGAGAACAAATGAAGACAATAAAACGGTTGCGGCTACAGATTTATTGGTGCCTGGAATTGGTGAATTAATTGGAGGAAGCCAGCGTGAAGAGCGTGAAGAAGTTCTCACAGCCAGAATTGAAGAGCTTGGAATGAATCCAGCAGACTACTGGTGGTATCTGGAACTGAGAAAATACGGTGAAACGAAGCATTCTGGCTACGGCCTTGGATTCGAACGACTAATCATGTACTTGACAGGAATGTCAAATATTCGTGACGTTATTCCATTCCCACGAACAACCGGTAATGCAGAATTTTAAATAATTTGGGGAGCCTCTTTTGGCTCTCCTTTTTATTTTGATAAAAATGCCTTAATAGATGCTAACGGAAAGAAAACTTAAATTAAAAGTCAATTATTAGACTTTTTACTCATTTGAATGTAAATTGAAGGTACAAAAACTTTTATAAACTTTGCTTAAAAAAATTAATTTTTTTATAAGGAGTGAGAAAATGCATCGAAATCAGCCATTATACGAATTTTTGGTGGAACACTCCAGAGCGATCAGTGATGAATGGTATGAACATATTGTGGATCATGATCCAACTTCTGTGTATGCTTCCAAAAATCCTGTTGTTATCGCCACATTAAAAGAACAAAACTACGATTTCATTCTTCATCTGAATAAAATATTTATTGAAGAAGAAAATGAATTTTTTATCACGTTTGAGGATTGGATTATTATGATTTCTAAGGATGGAGAACATTCAAAAACCCCAATTCCAAGTGTGATTCGAGAATTTATTCGAGTTAGAAATGTTTACCTGGATTATGTAAAAGCCTTTGCACATCTTCATCAGGACCGTGTTAAACCTGAAGACATTCTTCTATGGAACAAAATGGTTATGAAGGCACTAGATGTTTCAATACATAAGTTTGTTGATGAGGCATATACGAACGCAAATCGAAAATTAGCTGCACAACAGGAAATGATTAACGAATTAAGCAGCCCAGTCATCGCTTTGAATGATGATAAAGCACTTTTGCCTCTCATTGGCGATATAGATACGGCTAGAGCACGAAGGATTTTAGAAAACACGCTGATGCAATGCAGCAAACAAGGCATTAAACACCTTTTTATTGATCTTTCGGGTGTGGTCTTCATTGATACAATAGTTGCTCAACAAATTTTTCAATTATTAAAAGCATTGAAATTGATCGGTGTCAGCTCAACAATTTCCGGAATTCGCCCGGAAATTGCCCAGACATCTGTACAGCTCGGATTTTCTTTTGAAGGTGTGGGAATCAGTTCAACTTTGGCCAAAGCACTAGAGATAGATGCAAAATGAGTGAAGTTATAGGGGCAATTGGTTGCCACTAGAGGAATAGTAATATTTTTCTTGAAAAATGGAAAAAAATCGACCCACTAAAAAGGTCGATTTTTCTATTTTCATATATTAATAGATATTAACCTTAGATTTTAATTCTTTCGTGTTTAGTTGAGACTTCATCAGCTAGGCATAGAAACATTCCAAATCCAAAAAACACCATAGAGGCGATGACGATACCAATTCCAGAGACGGACATGGTGTAATTTGGGTTGAAATCGCTTACAAATAAACTAGTAAAAAACACAATGACTCCGAGCAGGATACCATAAGTTGCAATTTGTTTGCTAAGTTCCAATGTTTTAATTTGTTCATTCCTCACAAATAACATCCCCTTTTCTGAATATTCTACCAAAAGACACAAAGATGTCAAATATAAATTTGAATTTTCTAAAAACAATATTATTTTCTGAACTAAATTTTTAACATTCTTCGACAATTTGAAGAAAACAAAGATATTTTTTTATTTGTCTTATAAAATAGAGATGAGAAGAATAAACATAATTTTTAAATTTAGATTCATGTGAATAAATATACACATTGTGATAACTGTAGAAGTAAGGCGGGGAAGCGGAATGGAAACAAAAAAAGTCGTAGTAATTGGTGGAGGAATCGCCGGTTTAACAGCAATTTACTATTTGCAAAAAGAAGCCAGAGGGAATGGCGTTCCTATTGAAGTAAGGCTTATTGAAGCAAGTGACCGTTTGGGCGGTGTCATTCAAACTGTTAAGAAGGCCGGTTTTACCGTTGAGAAAGGACCAGATTCGATTATTGCAAGAAAGAAAAGTGCGTTAAAACTCATAGAAGAGGTGGGACTTAAGGATAA
>JAUZPT010000119.1 GCA_030705745.1 Bacillota bacterium
CAACTTTCCCATATTCATCATGTCCAAACTGATATATTTTAAACCTACTGAAGGCTTGCAAATATGTGCGATATCGCATATAATATGTAAGTCGTTAAATATTTTTGCCCTCGTAGTGCAATGGATAGCACGCAAGATTCCGGTTCTTGAAATTCGGGTTCGGGTCCTGACGATGGCGTACTAAAATCAATGTTGACGGTGCCTCTGCGCTTTATTACAAAGCGTAGGGGCATTATTTTTTTATCATGGTGTTATTTTGTAATTTACAGTAATTTCCTGTAAATATTAACCGTGTTATAATGAAAACGGTCTAAAGTTCGGCAAATGACCGTATCAGTGCCCGTTTCAAAAAGCGTTCATATAGCGATAATTAGAGTAGCTCAGCTGGATAGAGCAACGCCCTTCTAAGGCGTCGGTCGGGAGTTCGAATCTCTCCTGGGACGTCATGTTTTAAGTAAGCCAAAAAACCCACTGTTAAAGTGGGTTTTTTGTTTTTTATTAATATCCATGCTAAACTATTCATCAACAATGATAGAAGGACGGTATTAACAATGAAAAAGCGGGAACGAGCTACTTCAAAAGATAATGTTATTTTCTTTCCCGAGCTTGAAAAGAGGCTGACAGAAAAAGGGTTGGAAAGCCTTCAACTAAAAAAATTCAATGAAGCGATTGTTCTGTTAAACGATGCGAAAGAAATGGATCCTGAAAATGGAGACATTCTGATTGGTCTTGTAATCGCTTATTTTGAAGCAGGAAGATTGAAGGAAGCGGAAGAACTTTGCAAGGGAATGTTGAACAGGGGAATTGGCGATTACTATCAAATGGTTGATTTGTACTTGACTATCTTAATTCAACTGCATGAATATGGAGAAATCGTGTCAACGCTTGAAGCATTAATGGAAGAAAGAGAGATTCCGGCTGAACGGAAAAATCATTTTTTAACGATCCTTCAGTTCAGCAAAAGAATGGTTGAGAATCCACCGAACATCATGATTAATGAAAGGGAAAAAATCCTTCAGCAGCAAGAAGAACAATTGCAGGAGTTGAATTTGTTTTCGCTTCAGGACCCGCGTGAACAGCTTTTGCTCGTTTCCAAGCTTGCAAACGAAAATGTGAGACCATACATAGAGGATATTAAATCATACATGATTTCTGAAGAAGGGCATCCATTTTTAAAAACAATGCTCTTAAATATTTTAAAAGAACAGGAATATGACAAAGTAGTCGTGGTGGTAAAATTCGGTAAGGAGGAAAATTTCATTCCTTCTGATTTGCCAGATCTATATTCTCAAACAGAAATGAAAAGTATCACTCAGCAGCTCAGCGATCAACTCGAACATCACGATCCTGTTCTATTTGAAAATGTGAAAAGTTTGGTGGAACGATATTTCTTTAGCTCTTACCCATTCCCTCTCGATCCTGCCGAAACGAGGGCATGGGCGGCCGCATTTCATCTGACAGCACTTGATTATCATGGCATGGACAAAAGTCTGGATGAAATTTCGGAAAAATATAGCGTTACTCTTCCGCAAATCGAGTTGGCAATTGGGAGAATTAAAGAATTTGAAGAAATTTCTTACCCGATAATTTAGTCCCGGCTGTTGAAAGAAAATAAACCTATGTTATAATGTAGTGGTTGTAAAGTGTGAAAAATCATTTTTTACATGAAGTGGATATTGACTTGAAGGACAAGACGTATTCATACTAATTCGAACAAATGAAATCAGAATAGATAATTGTTGGAGGGAAAACGGCATGTCAGCAAAATGGGAAAAGTTAGAAGGAAACCGCGGAGTTCTTACAGTTGAAGTAAGTGCGGAAAAAGTTACAGAAGGTTTAAACGAAGCATTTAAAAAAGTGGTAAAACAAATTAATGTTCCAGGCTTCCGCAAAGGGAAAATGCCACGTGGAATGTTTGAAAATCGTTTTGGTGTAGAATCTCTTTACCAGGATGCAATTGATTTTCTTCTTCCTGAAGCGTATGCAAACGCAATTGATGAAACGGGTATTGAACCAATCGATCGCCCTGAAATCGACGTTGAACAAATGGAAAAAGGCAAAGAACTTATTTTCAAAGCGACAGTTCAAGTTAAGCCTGAAGTAACTTTAGGCGACTACAAAGGACTTGAAGTTGAAGAGTTCGATATGACTGTATCTGATGAAGAAGTTGACAACGAATTAAAGTCTCTACAAGAGCGCCATGCTGAACTAGTTGTTAAAGAAGAAGGCGGCGCTGAAAACGGCGATACAGTTATCATCGACTTTGAAGGCTTTGTTGATGGAGTAGCATTTGACGGCGGAAAAGCTGAAAACTATTCTCTTGAATTAGGCTCAGGTTCATTCATCCCTGGATTTGAAGAACAATTGGTTGGTACAGCTACAGGCGAATCTAAAGATGTGGAAGTTTCTTTCCCAGAAGAATACCATGCTGCTGAATTGGCAGGCAAGCCAGCTGTTTTCAAAATCACACTGCACGAAATCAAATCAAAAGAGCTTCCAACACTTGATGATGAATTCGCGAAAGATGCGGATGACGAAGTTGAATCTCTTGATGAATTAAAAGCTAAAATCAAGACACGTCTTGAAGAAAGCAAAAAACATGAAGCTGAACACCATGTTCGTGATACTGTCGTTGAAAAAGCTGCGGCAAATGCACAAGTGGAAGTTCCGACGGTTATGGTTGAGAATGAAATCAACCGCATGATGCAAGAATTTGAACAGCGTTTACAAATGCAAGGTATGAACCTTGAACTATATTTCCAATTCTCAGGTCAGGATGAAAAAGCATTGCGTGAACAAATGAAGACTGAAGCTGAAGGCAGAGTATTAAACAACTTGACGCTTGAAGCTATCGCGAAGGCTGAAAATCTTGAAGTTTCTGAAGATGAAGTGATGGCTGAAGTTGATAAAATGGCAGAAATGTATAATATGACACCTGCAAACATTATCAGTGCTCTTAGCGGTTTAGAAGGCGTTCGTGCTGATCTTCAACTGAAAAAAGCTGTCGATTTCCTTATTGAAAACAAAGCAAGTGTTGCAAAATAATTCAGATTAATGGCAGGGCACGATATTATCGTGCCTTGCTTTATACATATTATGAATACATATTATTGAATACATATTATTATAAAAGGCAGAATCACTTTTAAAATCCATTCCGGATGAATATAAATGATAGTGAGCTTTTTTGTCTTATCATTGCTCCGAGTAAATTGGTAAAAAATAATAAAGTTAAAAGAATACATAATTTTTTTTAGAATAGTACTTAAGAAATCAAGCTATATTAAAGGCAAGAAAAAATGTTTGAGAGTTATCATTTCCGGTGCATAGCCTAAATGTGTTACAATGCAATACATAACGCTAAAATAGTTTGAATAAGCACAGCTTTTAATCGATTTGCACGTAATTTGCAACTTTAAATAATGTTTAGACGTTTCCGAGGGGTGAAAGTATTGTTTAAATTTAATGATGAAAAAGGGCAATTAAAGTGTTCATTCTGTGGAAAAACACAGGATCAAGTACGCAAATTGGTTGCTGGTCCCGGAGTATATATATGTGATGAATGTATAGAGCTTTGCACTGAAATAGTGGAAGAGGAGCTTGGTACAGACGAGGAAGTAGAGTTTAAGGATGTTCCGAAGCCGAAGGAGATCCGTGAGATCCTCGATCAGTACGTAATCGGGCAGGATCAGGCAAAAAAATCGCTTTCAGTCGCAGTTTATAACCACTATAAAAGAATTAATTCAAACAGCAAGATTGATGATGTTGAGCTTTCAAAAAGCAATATCTCAATGATTGGGCCAACAGGAAGCGGTAAAACTCTTCTTGCTCAAACATTGGCACGCATTTTGAATGTTCCTTTCGCGATCGCAGACGCTACTTCTCTCACTGAAGCAGGTTATGTTGGGGAAGATGTGGAAAACATCTTGCTTAAATTAATCCAGGCAGCTGACTATGATGTGGAAAAAGCGGAAAAAGGCATCATTTATATCGATGAAATCGATAAAATCGCGCGCAAATCGGAGAATCCTTCGATTACAAGAGATGTTTCCGGTGAAGGCGTTCAGCAGGCGTTATTGAAAATCCTGGAAGGGACAGTCGCAAGTGTTCCACCACAGGGAGGCAGAAAGCATCCTCACCAGGAATTCATCCAAATTGACACAACGAATATTCTGTTTATCTGCGGCGGTGCTTTCGACGGCATCGAACCAATTATTAAGCGTCGTTTAGGTCAAAAGGTGATTGGTTTCGGATCAGATGTAAAAAAACAGGACATTAGCCAAAAAGAGCTTCTTTCAAAGGTATTGCCTGAAGACTTGCTTAAATTTGGCTTGATTCCGGAATTTATCGGACGTCTACCTGTTATTGCAAGCCTAGAACAACTTGATGAAGATGCGTTAATTGAAATCTTGACGAAGCCGAAAAACGCCCTTGTTAAGCAATATCAAAAAATGCTCGAGCTAGATGATGTCGAACTTGAGTTTGAAGAAGACGCATTAGTTGAAATCGCGAAGAAAGCCATTGAACGGAAGACGGGTGCACGTGGACTTCGTTCAATCATTGAAGGAATTATGCTTGATGTAATGTTTGATCTTCCTTCTCGCGATGATATTACGAAATGTGTTATTACGAAAGAAACCATCCTTGAGAACAGCGTTCCAAAATTGATTTTGGAAGATGGAACCGTTGTCGAAGAGGAAAGAAAAACATCTGCATAAATCAAATGGCCTGGCATAATTGCCGGGTCATTTTTATTGAAAACTAATTTTCTTGTTTATTCCAACAGGTGAAAGGAAATACTAATAAGTATCTAAATGTATTTTCTTTCAGGAGGGAAAAGGATGACTTGGACGGGGATTGCTTTATTTATTCAGCTCTTCTTTGGTATTGTAATCGGCCTGTATTTTTGGAATTTGTTAAAAAACCAGAGAACACAAAAGGTATCGATTGACAAAGAATCACGGAAAGAAATGGAACAATTGAGAAAAATGAGATCGATTTCGTTGACTGAGCCTTTATCTGAAAAAGTTCGTCCTGCAAGTTTTCAAGACATCGTTGGACAAAGCGATGGAATAAAAGCATTAAAAGCGGCTCTTTGCGGACCGAATCCTCAGCATGTCATTATTTATGGACCTCCAGGAGTGGGGAAAACGGCAGCTGCAAGACTAGTCCTAGAAGAGGCGAAAAAAAATCCGAAATCGCCGTTTCAACCATCCTCTGTATTTATTGAACTGGATGCAACAACGGCTCGCTTTGATGAAAGAGGCATTGCCGACCCGTTGATTGGCTCTGTTCATGACCCTATTTATCAAGGTGCTGGTGCAATGGGTCAAGCAGGTATTCCCCAGCCTAAACAAGGTGCAGTGACTAACGCACATGGTGGTGTACTTTTTATCGATGAAATTGGCGAACTGCACCCAATCCAAATGAATAAACTTTTAAAAGTTTTGGAAGACAGGAAGGTTTTTTTGGAAAGTGCATACTACCATGAAGAAAATGTTCAAATTCCTACCCATATTCATGATATTTTTAAAAATGGTCTTCCAGCTGACTTTAGATTGATAGGTGCAACAACTAGAACGCCAAATGAAATTCCTCCTGCAATCAGATCCCGTTGTATGGAGGTATTTTTCCGGGACCTTTCTCAGGAAGAAATATCGATTGTTGCAAGGAAAGCTGCTGAAAAAGTGAATCTTAAAATTTATGAAACGGGATTAAATACATTATCGACATATGGACGAAATGGGCGGGAAGCCGTAAATATGGTACAAACTGCTGCCGGTTTGGCGATTACAGAAGATCGAACCTTTATCAAAGACGAAGATATTGAATGGGTTATCCATTCCAGCCAAATGACTCCTAGAATGGAGAAGAACATTACTGATATCCCGTGTATCGGGTTGGTGAATGGCCTCGCTGTTTATGGACCAAATTCGGGGGCACTGCTCGAAATTGAGGTAACGGTCATTCCAGCCAAGGATAAAGGCTCGATTAATATTACTGGCATTGTAGATGAAGAAAGTATAGGAACACAAGGGAAATCGATACGCAGAAAAAGCATGGCGCGCGGTTCGATAGAAAATGTAATTACCGTTCTCCGTTCAATGGGAGTACCTGCGGATGAATTTGATATCCATGTGAACTTTCCGGGTGGAGTTCCAATCGACGGGCCATCTGCAGGGATTGCAATGGCAACGGGAATTTATTCTGCCATTTACAAAATACCGGTCGATAACAAGGTCGCTATGACGGGTGAAATCAGCATTCATGGAAACGTTAAACCAATTGGCGGAGTATATCCGAAAGTGAAAGCTGCAAAAAAAGCTGGTGCGAAGACGGTAATTATTCCTGCAGAAAATATGCAGTCGATATTAAATGAAATTGATGGCATTAATATAGTTCAGGTCACACAATTGAGCGAAGTATTCGAAATTGCTCTAAGCAGGGAAGTACCTAAAGGAAGAATCATACCGGCTTCAATCGAGCTCTCAAAGAAGGAAACCATATAACCTTTGAACTTCGGTTTGCTGAATGACAGAGCAGACCGGAGTTTTATTTTTAGGCTATGTAAAAGCACATTGTTGATTTTGCTCACAATGTTGATTGGAGCGGAAATCAAAAAGCAAATTTTTAAAAAAAGTTCGAACTTCTATTATTAGACACTTTTTTTCAAATAAGATAGAATTGTACAAAGGCTGATACAGCTCGAAAAATGTTATTTTGTGATTTGCATATGGAGGTGCAATGTATATGGCGAAAGAGAATGAACTGGTCGTACCTCTCCTGCCACTAAGGGGCTTGCTTGTATATCCGACAATGGTTCTTCATTTGGATGTCGGACGGGAAAAATCGGTGCAGGCACTTGAAAAAGCAATGGTAGAAGACCATTTGATTTTTTTAACTACACAAAAAGATATTTCAATAGATGAACCTTCTGAAGATGATTTATATAAAATGGGGACACTTACGAAGGTAAAGCAGATGTTAAAGCTTCCAAACGGTACAATCCGGGTATTGGTTGAAGGCCTAAACAGGGCGGAAATTGTTTCGTTTGAGGATGAAAATGAATATTATTCAGTCAGTCTTCAATTGTATGAGGATAAAGAACAAAAAGATGTAGAAGATCAAGCATTAATGAGAACCATGCTTGAGTATTTCGAGCAATACATAAAAATGTCAAAAAAAATATCCGCTGAAACTTACGCATCTGTTGCTGATATTGAAGAACCGGGCAGGATGGCTGATATCATTTCCTCACATCTACCATTAAAGCTAAAGGAAAAGCAGGACATTTTGGAAACGATTGATGTCAAAGCAAGAATGAGCAGAATCATCGACATCATTCATAATGAAAAAGAAGTGCTCAACCTCGAAAAGAAAATCGGGCAGCGCGTAAAAAAATCGATGGAAAGAACGCAAAAAGAATATTATTTGCGTGAACAAATGAAGGCCATACAAAAAGAGCTTGGTGACAAGGAAGGAAAGACCGGTGAAATTGCAGAATTAACGGAAAAAATAAATCTTTCCGGCATGCCGATAAATGTAAAAGAAACTGCATTAAAAGAGTTGGATCGATATGAAAAGGTTCCATCAAGTTCGGCTGAAAGTGCAGTAATCCGCAATTATATAGAATGGCTTGTTTCATTGCCATGGTCAAAGAAAACTGAAGACAATCTTGATATCAACCGTGCGGAAAAAATCCTGAACGAGGATCATTATGGACTTGAAAAAGTAAAAGAGCGAGTACTTGAATACTTGGCTGTCCAGAAGCTGACCAATTCGTTAAAAGGGCCAATTCTTTGCCTTGCAGGTCCTCCAGGGGTCGGAAAAACAAGCTTGGCAAGATCAATAGCGA
>JAUZPT010000012.1 GCA_030705745.1 Bacillota bacterium
CACAGCGCTTGACCGACTGATCGAAGCCGAATTGCCAAATCTAAAATTATTGAATGTTGATGCGAATGAATTACTCAATTACTTCGCGAAAAACGATGTGGATCGGGTGTATTTGAACTTTTCAGATCCGTGGCCAAAAACGCGCCACGAAAAAAGGCGTTTAACGTTTAAAACCTTTTTAAGGAGTTATGAAGAAATCCTCATTGATCAAGGAGAAATTCATTTTAAAACGGATAATCAAGGATTGTTCGAATATTCCCTCAGAAGCTTCTCTGAGTACGGTCTTGTTCTGAAGTACATTAGCCTTGATCTTCATAACAGCGAATTTGAAGGAAATTTCATGACGGAATACGAAGAGAAATTTTCGAACAAAGGCAACCGTATCTATCGTTGCGAAGTACAATATCGCTAAACTGCCTGGCCGGATCAATCAAGATCCGGTCAGTTTTTTATATCAGGTGGAGTCAATATTTTTCTTGTTCTATCGACAGATGTTAAAATAGATGTATACATGCAGAGGAGGCTTTAAACTATGGAAACGTTACAAATAGGGAATGCTACTCTAACCTGGCTCCCGGGCGGAGATACACATCTAGATGGTGGGGCCATGTTCGGTGTGGTACCAAAACCGTTATGGCAAAAAAAATATCCATGCAACGATAACAATCAAATCGAGCTTCGGACCGATCCGATTCTTTTGCAGGTTGATGGAAAGAATTTTTTGATTGAAACGGGTATCGGCAAGGGGAAATTGACGGAAAAGCAATTGCGGAACTTTGGCGTTTCGGAAGAATCAAAGCTGTTGGAAACACTTGAAGAGCTTAAGCTTACGCCGAAGGATATTGATTATATCCTAATGACTCATCTTCATTTTGATCATGCCTGTGGATTGACAGCATTGGAAAACGGAGAATACACATCTATTTTTCCAAATGCGAAAATCATCACTTCGCAAACGGAATGGGACGAAATGAGAAATCCAAATATTCGTTCAAGAAATACATACTGGAAGGAAAACTGGGAAGCGATCGAAAATCAGGTACTACCATTTGAAAAAGAATGGAATTTTGGACCGATTACGATGGTTCATACTGGAGGGCACAGTGACGGCCATTCGATCATTTTGATTGAATCACAAGGGCAGACTGCTGTGCATATGGCGGATTTGATGCCGACACATGCCCATCAAAATCCATTATGGGTGCTGGCCTATGATGACTATCCTATGAATTCAATTTCAGGAAAGAAAAAATGGCTTGAATACGGGATGTCCAAAAACGCATGGTTTACATTTTATCATGATGCTTTTTATCGAGCCGTTAAATGGGATAGTGACGGGAGCATCAACAAAAGCTTAAAAAGAAACAGCTAACGTAAAAAAACGTGGACCGATTTATCCACGTTTTTTCGTATCCGTTTATATTTTTGAGGTAAAGGGATAAACGTCTAGAATGGTTCCCGTTGAGGCATCTGCAATAAATTCATATTGCTCATTCTCACCATTGACGGTCCTGGTTATTCCCCCTCTGTAAATCGAATAATTCAATTGATTTTTTTTGTACGGTTCTGCCACCATCTGAATCCATGAACCACTTATCGGTCCATTTTGTTTAAATTGGTTTTTCATATTCTGTAGTACTTTTTCAGCAGGGACGTGCGCTTTTTGTGATATGGCTTCGCGGACGGCATACCCTCCGACCAGCCCTATGGATGCCCCAAGAATAAAAGATTTCCAGTTCAACTTCAACACCTCCAACAAAAATAGTTGTAAGCTTTAAATTTATTCACACCCTTTAAGTATAACGTACGGCATCAAAAGAACATAATACATTCATTCTTTAAAGGGAATATGTGGCGAGAAGTTCGAATTATCGGTAAAATGAAGGTATACATAAAAAATAGGTAGAGGAGACTGACCATGAACGAAAATACGCTGAAGCTTTTTAAGACGCTTACCGAGCTTCCTGGTGTTTCTGGAAACGAACATGAAGTTAGAAAATTTATGAGGGAACAGCTGAAGCCATATGCGGATGAAATGGTACAGGATAAGCTCGGAGGAATCTTTGGCTTTAAAAAAGGTCCGGAAAACGGGCCTGTTATTATGGTTGCTGGTCATATGGATGAAGTTGGATTTATGGTGACTGCGATTACGGATAACGGGATGCTTCGTTTTCAACCGCTTGGCGGCTGGTGGAGCCAGGTCCTGCTTGCACAAAGAGTCCATGTACATACAAAAAAGGGTCCGGTAACTGGAGTAATCGGTTCAATACCTCCGCATCTTCTCGATGAATCGCTGCGAAACAAACCGATGGAAATTAAGAACATGCTGATTGACATTGGTGCGGATAACCGTGAAGATGCGGAGCGGATTGGCATTAAGCCAGGGCAGTCAATAGTACCGATGTGTCCTTTCACCCCAATGTCCAATGAAAAGAAAATCCTGGCCAAGGCATGGGATAACCGCTATGGATGCGGCCTTGCAATTGAACTGTTGCAGGAATTGAAGGATGTGCAGCTTCCAAATAATCTTTATTCCGGCGCGACGGTACAGGAGGAAGTTGGCTTGCGGGGAGCACAAACGGCAGCGAATATGATAAATCCTGATCTATTCTTTGCGCTTGATGCGAGCCCTGCCAATGATATGAGCGGCAGCAAAAATGAATTTGGACAGCTTGGAAAAGGGACCTTACTGCGAATTTTGGATCGCTCAATGGTCACTCATCGAGGTATGAAGGAGTTTATCCTTGACATGGCAGAGACACATTCAATTCCATATCAATACTTCGTTTCACAGGGAGGAACAGACGCGGGCCGGGTGCATACTTCGAATGAAGGTGTTCCGAGCGCAGTTATTGGCATCTGTTCTCGCTATATCCATACGCACGCGTCGATGATCCATGTCGATGACTATGCTGCTGCGAAAGAATTGCTGGTCAAATTGGTTAAAGCATGCGACAAATCAACAGTAGATTCAATCAAAGCAAATAGTTAAATTCATCGATGCAAAAACAGCAGTCTTGAAAGAGGATGGCTCATAAGGGTCTGACTCCCTCGTTTAGCCACATTAGGTAGGATACGTTTATTTTAATGTATCTATATTTTGTGGCTGAGGGGTCTGACCCTTTGCTTTTGAGTCAGCCTCTTTTCCATGCAGAAGAAGTTGAAGGGAGAAACTCTTTATGAAAATAATCATCGGTACTCACAACCCGGCAAAAATTGCCGCAGTAAAAAATGTGTTTTCAGACAAAGGATTGGAATTTGTTGAGCTAAGCATCCCCTCCGGAGTGAGTGAAATGCCATTTTCAGATAATGAAACGATCACAGGAGCAGTCAATCGGGCACTTGCATCACTTGAAGCAGGAGATGGTGATATCGGAATTGGCCTTGAAGGAGGCGTCGAAGAGACACAACACGGTTTATTTTTAAGCAATTGGGGAGCGCTTGCCTCGAAAAATCTTCCACCAATCATAGCTGGGGGTGCGAGAATACTGTTACCTTCCGAAATTGCCGAGAGACTTCGTGCGGGAGAAGAACTGGGGCCCGTAATGGACGATTATGCCAAAAAGCAAAACGTCCGAAAGAACGAAGGTGCTGTCGGAATATTTACCAATGGTTTTGTCAACAGAGCAGCCATGTTTACGCATATAATGTCATTGCTTGCAGGACAATATAACTATCAAATGAATGATGGTGGAAATGATGAAAATATTTATTAAAGGAAGCGTTCTTCTCGCAATAACTATCTTTGTGTTGAATGCCTGTGGCAATTCTTCATTTAAAGAAGAGGTAAAATTGACGAAGTCATCCGTTCAATCCGCCTTTGATGAAAAGGATAAGGAGCGAAATCAAACTATTAATAAGGTGAATTTTTATTTGCCATTCGGCTACGAAATAAAAGAAAAAACAGCAAATAATATGATTCTGAAAAATGGATCGAAAACCTATATTTTATTTTATAATCCTCTCGAAAACAGCAAAAGTGAAGTGGTATATAAAGCTTCCATCAATCAGCATAAAAATCTTGATGTAAACAAAACGTTTAAAAAGGGCAATAAACTCGGTTTTTTACTCATTGAACGCCTGAAAAATGATATGTGTGAAGTGACTGTGGGTGTGGGTGGAGCCAAGCTTACCACGGAAACTAGATCAAGCAACATGGCAAGTGAAGCGAAAGAAATGATGGAAATGGCGAAATCAGTAAAAGCGAAAAAATAGCGAATGCTATTAATTGTGAAAGAGCTGGAACGCCTATGGGCATTTTAATGGACTCGTTGGCAGGATGGCTGTTATCATTTATTAAAACGTGAACATGCAGGAGGAATTATTATGAAAGAATTGGAATCAATGGAGCAATTTGAACAAATGCGTAGTGAAGGAAAGTATCTTTTTATGTTTTCGGCAGATTGGTGCCCGGATTGCCGCGTCATTGAACCGGTGCTGCCAGATATCGAGAAGAAGTTTACAGAATTCACCTTTGTCCATGTAGATCGAGATAAATTTATAGAGTTATGCCAGCAGTTGGATGTGTATGGTATTCCAAGCTTTATTGGATTTGGAAATGGTAAGGAACTTGGTCGTTTTGTCAGCAAGGATCGAAAAACGCCTGAAGAAATTGAAGGATTTATTGTTGGATTGCAATAATTGATTTTCAGAAGCGCTTCCGCTCTTTGAGCAGGAGCCTTTTTAATGTAGTATTTAAAGAAAAGAGCGGGGGATTGTAATGAAAATGGATAGCCGAAAAATGAGGTCGGAAATCGAGAGCCGTCTCAACAGCGGAAATCGTACATTTAGCTATGACCGGGAGAAAGATCAGCTTCGTATCGAAAACAATGAGAACGGGAAAGGCATTACTGTGTCGCTTTCGGGAATTGTTGCGAAATGGCATACGGAGAAGGAAAAAGCCATCGACGAGGTCGTCTATTACATCGAAGAAGGCTTGAACGCAATGGGAAATACGATTCAGCTTTCAGACCATGAAAAGAAAATCTTTCCTGTCATTCGCTCTACCTCCTTTCCGGCAGAAGCGGAAGAGGGAGTTTCTTTTGTTATGGACGACCATACGGCAGAAACCCGAATTTATTATGCCTATGATCTCGGAAATACGTATCGACTTATCGATGAACGTTTGATGGAAAAAGAAGGATGGAATAAAGAGCGAATCAAGGAAATTGCCCTGTTCAATGCGCGGTCATTGTCGGTGGGTTTGAAAGAAGACCAGGTCGCTGGCAACATCTTTTATTTCTTAAACACAAATGACGGATATGATGCGAGCCGAATTTTAAATAAAAACTTCCTGAATGAAATGCAGTCGAAAATTGAAGGAACGATGGCTGTAGCTGTTCCTCATCAGGATGTGCTCATTATTGCCGATGTGCGAAATGACGCCGGTTATGATGTATTGGCGCAGATGACGATGGGCTTTTTTGCGAACGGGCATGTCCCTATAACGGCCTTGTCCTTTTTATATGAAAATGGAGTCCTAGAGCCGATTTTTATTTTAGGGAAAAATAAAAGATAACATGCCACTGCTTTTCGAACTATAAAGATCACTTGGAAAAAGTGGTCTTTTCGTTTTTGGAGAATTGTATATTTTTACTTTTCAGTCGTCAATTCGACCTATTCTATTATTTTTTGTCGAAATTCTGTGAAATACTGCTAGAATAGAATGATAGATGAATGAAGAAAGAGTGATACATTTTGAGTTGGTTAAACAGTTTTTTTCAAATGTTTAAAAGCCAAGAGGAAGATTTGGATGATGAGATACATAATGATCAAATTGAACAAGGTGAGACTCATCAGCCTATAATAAAAAGTGACAACCATCATAAGGAAATTGAATCGAAGGTTGTGTACCAATATCCTAAAGGGAATTTCCGTTTTCCTCTTATTCGGGATGAGAAGACTGTCTCTTCCAGGAATCAAAGAGAAGGACGGAAGCGGCCGGAGCGTCGGGAACCTGTTAAAGAGGTAAAAGAAAAACCATTATCTTCTTTTTCAAAACCAGTAACCGCTGCTGTTTCAAAAAAGAAGGAGCCGTTACCGAAAAAGGGGGGGCCATTCCGTCCCACCGAAATTCCTTCTCCTGTATTTGGTTTTAATAGACCAAGAAAAACAGAACTGGTTGAGCATGAGTTGACCGATTTTTTTCCGGAAGATAAGGAAATAGGAAAACAAAAATCTATTCATTCAGACCCGGAATTAAAGAAGATGCAAGACAACGTTATAACCGAGGAAAGCATTAATATCCAACAAGAAACATACAAAAATGTCCCGGTACAACAAACAACACAAGAAATATTCGCAACAGAAGAACCGGTTTTTGAGGAAGCGCAATTTTCTCATGAAGAAACTCCGAATCTGGATGAAACAGTAATGGCAGTAGGAACCATAGATGAAGCAGTAATGGCAGTAGAAACCATGGCTGAAGCTGTAATGGAAGTAGAAATCATGGATGAAGCTGTAGTGGCAGAAGAAAACACGGATGAAAGTAAAATAAAAATTGAAGTAATCGAGGCTGTCGAACAGGTGAACCAATTGTCAGCAGATACATCGTCGCCTGAAGATGAAAAGGAGCAGAGCATTTCTGACGGACAAGAGAAAAAGCGCCCCCATCTGCCTTTCAATGTTATGATGTTGAAACAGGATAAACGGAAGTGGGAAGAACGTACTCATGGAAATCAGCGACAGCAAAGTAATCAACTCCCTGATAAAAACACGAATGTAAATCACCTAGAAAAAAGTGAACCAACCGAGAAGCCAGTAAATGATAACCTGGAAATAATTGACCTGTCCTATGATCCTGAATTAGCCAAGTATCAAATTCCTGAGATAGATTTATTGAAGCCCCCTGTTTCCGATGTAAGAGATACGGCTTGGCTTCTTAACCAGGAAGAAATGTTAAATCAAACATTGCAAAATTTCAACGTCGGTGCCAAGGTTGTTAATGTAACACAAGGACCTTCTGTTACTCGTTTTGAGGTTCAGCCAGAGCCTGGAGTAAAGGTGAATAAAGTAACCAATTTGACGGACGATATAAAATTGAGCCTCGCGGCAAAAGATATTCGTATTGAAGCCCCGATTCCAGGAAAGCATACAATAGGAATTGAAGTACCAAATCAGCATTCGCGGCCGGTCCTGATCAGTGAGATAGTCCGAACCTCCGTTTTCAGGGATAGTACTTCTCCATTGACAGCTGTGTTAGGTCTGGATATTTCCGGAAAACAAATCGTGACGGATTTGAAAAAAATGCCACACGGTTTGATTGCCGGTGCAACGGGCTCCGGTAAAAGTGTTTGCATCAATACGATTCTGGTAAGCTTGCTCTATAAAGCGACTCCTCAAGAATTGAAATTGCTGCTCATTGATCCAAAAATGGTTGAGTTGGCACCGTATAACCGCATTCCGCATTTGGTCAGCCCCGTCATTACCGATGTCAAGGCTGCGACGGCAGCGTTAAAGTGGGCGGTGGAGGAAATGGAGCGGCGTTATGAGCTTTTTGCCCATACAGGGGTTCGCGACATTAATCGCTTTAATGAATTGGCCGAACAGCATAAGCGGCATTCGGAAAAACTTCCTTTCATTGTGATCATCATCGATGAACTTGCCGATTTGATGATGATGTCTCCGGCGGATGTGGAAGAGGCGATCTGCAGAATTGCCCAAAAGGCTAGGGCTTGCGGCATCCATTTGATTATTGCTACGCAAAGGCCTTCTGTCGATGTAATCACGGGATTGATTAAAGCGAATGTTCCTACTAGAATTGCTTTCTCAGTTTCTTCACAAATTGATTCGCGGACGATTATTGATATTAGTGGAGCTGAAAAACTTCTCGGGCGGGGTGATATGCTCTTTTTGGAAAATGGATCGTCCAAACCAGTGCGACTTCAAGGGACATTTGTCTCCGATGAGGAAATTGATATGGTTGTCGCACATGCACGAGAGCAATTAGCGCCTGATTATTTATTTGAACAGGAAGAATTGTTAAAAAAGGCACAAGTAATTGAAGAAGAAGAGGAACTGTTTTATGAGGCGTGTGAATTTGTCATCGACCAGGGAGGGGCTTCGACGTCCAGTCTTCAGCGCCGTTTTAAGGTAGGCTATAACCGTGCAGCCCGATTAATGGATCTGATGGAGAAACAGGGATATATTTCAGGGGCCAGAGGAAGCAAGCCTCGAGAGGTACTGATAACTGTGTCTGAGCTCGAATCAATTCAAGAAGCAAGTACAATTAATTAAATGAATGGTATTTTTTAGGATATAAAACGAATAATAATGGTACCTTCTAAAATTAGGTTATTTTCCACTATGTAATTGAAATGTTTCAAAATATTAAAAGCGGGAATATGTTTATTTGCCTAGATTAACCGTGATAGGAAACGATATGCTATAATATTTTAATCGTAAGGCTTATATGTGCTTTAAAGTGACAATGACTTTGGTACAATGAGCAATTATAGATAGATGTCATATACTGTTTTAACAGATAGACGTTGGTTGGAGGTTCTTTATATGACTATTTACCATTTTGTGGGTATAAAGGGTTCTGGAATGAGTGCGCTGGCACAAGTTCTGCATGATATGAAGTTTGAAGTGCAAGGCTCAGATGTCGAGAAGCGCTTTTTTACTCAAGAGGCTCTTGAAAAATCCGGAATAAAGATCCTTCCCTTTCAAAAGGAAAATGTTCAGCCAGGCATGACGATCATTGCCGGTAATGCATTTCCGGATACCCATGAGGAAATACAGGAGGCGATGCGGCTTGGACTGCCGATCGTCCGTTATCACCGTTTCCTTGGAGATTTCATGCAAAACTTTACTAGCGTTGCGGTGACCGGAGCACATGGAAAAACGTCTACGACTGGCTTGCTTGCCCACGTCATGCAAGGCGGAAAGCCTACTTCCTTTTTAATTGGGGACGGGACGGGGAAGGGTCAGGAGGCATCCGAGTATTTTGTATTTGAAGCATGTGAATACAGAAGACATTTTTTATCGTATTTTCCCGATTACACAATCATGACCAATATTGATTTTGACCACCCGGATTATTTTGCAAATATTGATGATGTTTTCTCTGCTTTTCAGGAGATGGCATTGCAAGTTAAAAAGGGGATTTTTGCTTGCGGAGATGATGAACAGCTCCAAAAAATCCAGGCAAAGGTTCCGGTGATTTTTTATGGATTTGGTGAGGAAAATGATTATCAGGCAAAGAATGTTGTAAAAACACCGGAGGGAACCACGTTTGAAGTTTTCATTCGAAATACATTATTCGACACCTTTTCTATTCCTACCTTCGGCAACCATAGCGTTTTAAATGCGCTTGCGGTCATTGCTCTATGCCATTATGAAGAGATGGATGTGGAAATGGTCAAGCAACAGCTGCAAACCTTTCAAGGGGTAAAAAGAAGATTTTCTGAGAAACAATCAGGCTCTCAGATCCTGATTGATGATTACGCTCATCACCCTACGGAAATTAAGGCTACGATAGACGCGGCTCGACAAAAATACCCGGATCGTGAAATCGTGGCGGTATTTCAGCCGCATACTTTTACTAGGACGCAAACATTCCTTGATGAATTTGCTGACAGCTTAAATATGGCCGATCAAGTATACTTGTGTGAAATATTTGGATCTGCCCGTGAAAATCATGGGAAACTTTCCATTCAGGACCTACAGGAAAAGGTTAACGGCGCCCAATTGCTTTCGGAAGAAAATACTTCCTTGCTTCAAAAACATGACAATAGCGTCATCCTCTTTATGGGAGCGGGAGACATCCAAAAGTTTCAGGAAGCATATGAAAAAAACAATAATTTATAAGAAAAAAAGGGATGCCCGTCAAAAAACGCGGCATCCCTTTTTACTTTTATTTCAGATTCTCAGGATTCAATTTTTCAAGCTCAGGGATGACGAAGCGACCGTCTTTGCGAATTAGTACATCATCGAAATAAATTTCACCGCCACCGTATTCAGGGCGCTGAATGTTGACCATATCCCAATGAATATTGGAATGATTGCCGTTAAAGGCTTCATCATAGCATTGCCCTGGCGTAAAGTGAAAGCTTCCGTCGATTTTTTCATCAAATAAAATATCCTGCATCGGGTTAAGAATGTATGGATTTACACCGATCGCAAACTCGCCAATGTAACGAGCGCCTTCATCGGTATCAAATATTTTGTTAATGCGTTCGCTATCATTTGATTCGGCTTCAACGATTTTTCCGTTCCTGAATGTAAGCTTTACATTTTCGAACGTGAAGCCTTGATATGGAGAAGGTGTGTTATAGGTAATAAAGCCATTCACAGAATCGCGGACTGGAGCCGTATATACTTCCCCGTCAGGGATGTTAAGGCGGCCAGCACATTTAACTGCAGGAATGTCCTTGATTGAAAACGTAAGGTCTGTTCCTGGCCCGGTAATGTGCACTTTGTCTGTTCGATTCATCAGCTCTTCCAGGCTATTCATCGCTTCGTCCATTTTTCCATAATCAAGATTGCAAACATCAAAATAAAAATCTTCGAAAGCTTCTGTGCTCATTTTTGCTAACTGTGCCATGGAAGAAGTCGGATAACGAAGAACTACCCATTTCGTTTTCGGGACACGGATGTCGCGGTGTACCTTTTTGCCGACAGTGCTGCCGTGAATCTTCATTTTGTCTGCCGGAATATCTGCATGTTCATTGATGTTGTCGCCTGAACGCAATCCAATGTAAGCATCCATTTGGCTCATTACGCTTGCTTCGAAATCGGCAATCATATTGAATTGTTCTTCCTGTGCTCCCAACAATAACGAGCGATCAACCTGATGATCCTTTAAAAGTACAAACGGATATCCGCCGGCTGCATAAGCTTCTTTGACAAGTGCTGTCACAAGCTCACGCTGAAGGCCGAAATTTTCGATTAATACTTTTTCCCCTTTTTGAAGCTGGACGGAATAATTAATTAAGTTTTTCGCTAATGTTTCAATACGTGGATCTTTCATTATGTAACGCCCCCATCTCATAAAATAGACATGCATTCCTATTGTAACCGATAAAAGACAGAATGTTGAATGATTTCGGTAAAGAAAGAAGAGGTTTTCAAACAATCAGGCAGGAAAACGTGACTATTTTATTGAAATAGTATATAAAAGGTTTGTGGGTTTATCTCCAAGTAGCTTGGGTAAAAGATAAACGTAGATTTAATGGAGGTGGAAGTCATGAAAATAATATTGTACTTAAGTGTAGCCCTTATAGCGGTCGCTTTTTTTGTACTCGTGATTTATTTATCAAAAACGTTAAAATCGCTGCAAAAAACCCTTGAAAGTGTTTCTAAAACATTGATGGGACTTGAAACACAGCTGGATGGTGTAACACGGGAAACAACGGTGCTGTTACATAAAACAAACACACTCGCTGATGATATTCAAAAAAAATCAGAAAGCTTGAATACGGTCGTCGATGCCGTTAAAGATGTTGGAAAAGCAGTTCAGCGCTTTAACCATTCACTTCAGAACATCACAAGTTCTGTCGACAGACAAATCGACCTGAACAAAGAAAAAATATCTCAAGTGATGCAGTGGAGCAATGTCATTCTCGAATTAAAAGATAAGTGGAAAACAAAAAAGCAAAAGGATGCGACTATTCCTGAACATGAAACAATGGTCAGAGAAAGCCAGCGTGTCCGATCACGGTAATAGAAATAGGAGGGGTTATTATGGCTGGAAGAGAATTTGATAAAGAAAACACTCAAACAAGGAATGAAGGAAGTATCGGTTCCAAAGAGTTTATTGCAGGTGCAGTGATCGGTGGATTGGTTGGAGCAGCGGCAGCTTTGTTCTTCTCTCCAAAGTCCGGAAAAGACCTTCGAGAGTCGATTAACCAACAGGCAGGATTAGTGTTGGAAAAGTCGAGTCAACTAAGAGAAAACGTTGTTAATAAAAGCAGCGAAATTGTCTCCATGACGAAAGAAAAAACGTCGGCACTCACTCAAACTGTTGCCCAGCAATCAACCGACTTAGTCAATAAAGCAAAAAATTTAACGGGCAATGGCGTGAAAGAGGGTCAGGGAAATGATTCCGAGTACATTTCCATTAGTAATCCATCTTCGGTTTCTGCCTCAAAGGATTTTGATGATTTAACGCTGTCTGACGATCTGGATGTCCAAGAAAAGCTCGAGGAAGCAAAAAGGGCTTTTGATGAAGAAGAAAGTAAAATTAAAAATTAAATGCCTGGCTGGTCAAAAATTCGGGATCAGGGTGTCAAACTGAATATTTGAATTGATAACGGTGAAGTGATAAAATGGCTTCACCGTTTACTTTGGCGTTAGCCGTGGAATCCGGCTCGTTTGATTTGGTCGTCTGCCCTACAAACAAATTTGATTCTCCAATTTTAATAATCGAAGATACATACTACCGGAGGTAATAGAAATGCTCGAGCAAATCCATTCCGAAGAACAATTTGCGGAACTGTTAAGCAATCAAAAGAAAATAATGATCATGAAACATAGTTCTACTTGCCCAATCAGCCACGCTGCATATGAGGAATACGAAAAATTCGCGTCTGAAAGCAGTAAAGTACCTGTATATTACTTGGTTGTCCAAGATTCAAGAGCATTGTCCAATTATATCGCGGATGAATATGGGATTAAGCATGAATCACCACAGGCCATTCTATTCGCCGATTCAAAGCCAGTTTGGAATGCCTCTCACTGGAAAATCACCAGCCGCGCATTAAAAGACGCAGTTAGTATTAATTAGGAAAAAAGTCCGTCTGCCAGGTATTTTACTTGGCAGACGGACTTTTTTTCTTTGATCTTTTATCTATAAAGCAAGGTTTCCGGTGATGGCCAAACAATTTGCAAATCATCACCAGGAGCAATATTATCGTAAAACGTCGTGTGATTGTTATTTTTCAATAACAAAAAGTGGCCGTTTACCTTTTCAGGCATCTCGATTTCAACATGATTAAATAAATCCTGAAAAATAAATGAGGATACTTCTTTTTCAATCAACTGCAATATGTCATTGTGGAAGAGCAATTCATCTTTTTTTAGAGTGTCGTGATTACGAATGATTTCCGTTTTGACTTTTTCAAGGATGACTCTTTCGCCATTAAACGTGACCGGAATGGTTTCTAACAGCTTTAATTGCTTCATTTCTGCCCATTCTTCTACTGTAAGTTTGCCCCTTGCTGTTATCTCAATATGGTCTCTGTCTTCAAAGGAATCATTCAATGTTGTTTTTTGTCCATTTAATAAAATGTTTCCGGATAAGGAGGGAAAGGCCATATTTGTTCCATTCACCGTCAGGCAAAAAGGTTCTAGACTGGAAAGCATGTCATCCTTTTTTAATGCAATAAGTAATTCCTTAATTGTATGAGGGTTACGAATGATGATTTCATCCCGGTCCAGGACTAAATTTTCTGAACTAACCTTTTTCCCGTTACAGATAATTTCAGACATAATTTCAGTGGGCTCTCCGTTAAGCGTTATTTTACGAACAGGATAATGGTCAATTAAATCTTTAATGCGAAGGTCAGTCTGTTCACCGTCATTTCCTTTTGTAACAATAATATTATCACCATTTTTTATCACCTCGTCCAAAGAAGAAAACTCACCATTTTTCAAAATGATAGGAGGATTTCCCAATTTTCCAGGGATGGTGATGGTTTGATTTTCAACTGAAACGATTTTAGCCAATCCAGGTTTGCCGTAAAGCTTGTTCATCTTGATTCCTGCAGCAAGCAGGCAATCCCCTACGGAGAGTGCTTTGATTTCGAAAAGACGAATTGGTTGATCATTGACATAAACGGTTACATACTGAACAGGTGCATGTTGAGCCGCAAGTGCTATTCCTATTGGGGTAACCAATTCGGGACCCTTATGGATAGTATCGGCAATGGTTAACGATGATATGGCATCAATTCCCCGGACAGCCACACGGTTTGATGGAAGCTCTAAAAGCTGTGCAAGCCTTTCAGTCAATCCGGGTGTGAGGCTTCCTCCACCGACGAGCATGACAGCCTTTGGTGATTTTTGGTTGTTCAAAGAGAGGATCTCTGACCTGATCGATCCAGCTAGCTGATCGATAGCCGGAGAAATTTGTTTTACGACATCCGCTTTTGACACCTCTGTTTCAAATCCTAGTATATCCGTGATTGTGATGGATTCTTGTGCGTTCAATTCGCGCTTTGCTTTTTCGGCTAGTGGGAAATCAAGTAAAAATTGATCGCTAATCGCTTCTGTTATTTCATCTCCGGCGATCGGTACCATTCCATAAGCAATAACTGTTCCACTATCCGTAATGGCAATGTCGGATGTCCCGGCACCAATGTCCACAAGCGCAACATTTAACCGTCTCATCGACTGTGGAATCAGGACGTTAATGGCGGCGATGGGCTCTAATGTCAATGCCTCCATTTCCAGTCCAGTACGCTGAAGGGCAGACAAAAGTGATTCCACGACAACCTTCGGAAGAAAGGTAGCAATGATTTCTACCGAAGCTTCTTCACCGGTCTGATCAATTAAGTTTCCCATTTCCTGTCCATCAAGCCGATAAAATAATACCGAATAACCGACGCAATAATAGCGTACATGATCCGGACCGGATATCTCTGCGGCTAATGACTGGGCTTGCTGGACAGCGCTTAATTCCAAATGCAGGATATCCTGTTTCGTTAACATTGGTTTCCCATTAATATCTACACTGACTTTGGCTCGTTCAGTTTTTAACGATCTGCCTGCCGCAGCCACGCACACTTTGTGAAGAGGGCCATATTTTTCCTCAAGTTGTTCTTTTATTTCGGTTATTACTTTTGAGACGGCTAAAACATCATGTATTTGGCCATCAAGCATTGCCCGTTCTGAATGTTCAATTGAAAGGATATCGAGGACATGAAAGATTTCATTTTGTTTTTCGAGTATAATGCCTACAACTGAGCGAGTCCCAATGTCGAGTGCGAAAATTCTGTTTTTTATCTTCAAGTTAAGTCACCTTCTTTTTACTATAGACATACTTTACTTTAACACTTAAAAGCGTTTAATTAACAAAGGATAATTCGTGACAATGAAATGTATTTTCGATATAATAGGGCTTACTATATTAAAAATGGTATCATACTTTCATAAAGCATTAAAGAAGATTAAAAACACATTATAAAAAGCCGGTTTTTCGCATTTTAATAAAGACTGCGGTAAAATGGTAAAATGCATGTTAAACCTTTTTAATGGGTTTGATTATAGGGAGGATGGACGAATAATGGGCAACAACGAATTGGATCAATTACGGACACGAGTCGATGAACTGAATCTGGAACTGTTAAGGCTAATTAACGAACGAGCTCAGATCGTCCAGGAAATAGGCCGAGTGAAGGAAGGGCAAGGAGAAAACCGCTACGACCCCGTACGTGAAAGAAAAATGTTGGATGGTATAAAAGAATGTAATGATGGACCTTTTGAAAATTCAACAATTGAGCATATTTTTAAGGAAATCTTTAAAGCGGGAATGGATCTTCAAAAAGACGATCATAGCAAGGCATTGCTCGTTTCAAGGAAGAAAAAGCCGGAGAATACGGTTGTGACCTTAAAAGGGGAAAGTATAGGTGATGGAAAACCTCATTTTGTCTTTGGTCCATGCGCGGTAGAATCGTATGAACAAGTAGCCACAGTGGCGAAAGCGATGAAGGGAAAAGGATTAAACCTACTGCGGGGCGGCGCATTCAAACCAAGGACTTCTCCTTATGACTTTCAAGGGCTTGGTCTTGAAGGGTTGAAAATTTTAAAACAAATTGCAACTGAATTCGATATGGCGGTCATAAGTGAAATCGTTAGTCCGGCAGATATCGAAATGGCCGTGAATTATATTGATGTCATACAAATCGGTGCAAGGAATATGCAGAACTTTGAGCTATTAAAAGCGGCAGGGTCTGTAAACAAGCCTGTACTTTTAAAACGAGGAATTGCAGCTACGATAGAAGAATTTATCCACGCTGCAGAATATATTATGACCCAGGGCAATGGCCAAATTATCCTTTGCGAACGAGGAATTAGGACGTATGAACGGGCAACAAGAAATACGCTCGATATTACAGCTGTTCCGATCTTAAAACAAGAAACACATTTACCTGTTTTTGTCGATGTCACACATTCAACAGGCAGGCGCGATTTATTGCTTCCAGCTGCAAAGGCTGCGCTCGCGATTGGTGCTGATGGAGTCATGGCTGAGGTTCACCCGGACCCTGCAGTGGCACTGTCCGATTCTGCACAGCAAATGGATTTAAAGCAATTTGATCATTTTTATGAAAATCTGTTAGCTTCCAATTTTGTACGTAGGTAATTCGAAAGCCTTCTGTCCCATTTGGCAGGAGGCTTTATTTTACTTTAATATTGCGGCTTATGACTGCATATCGTATGATTAAAATCAGAATAAAGCTTGTTTGATATCTCACAATCTTGGTTATTTATGACTAGGCTTTTGTTTGTTGATATAAAATAAAGATATTATGTCCTCCCTTAAAGGAGTGTTTGAACGTGAATGTAACAATATATGATGTTGCAAGAGAGGCAAATGTCTCAATGGCAACGGTTTCACGTGTTGTCAACGGAAACCCGAATGTTAAACCAGTTACGCGGAAAAAAGTTTTAGAGGTAATTGAAAGGCTTGGCTATCGTCCGAATGCAGTGGCAAGAGGATTGGCCAGCAAAAAAACAACAACGGTCGGTGTTATTATACCTGATATTTCCAGCACGTTTTTTGCAGAATTGGCAAGAGGCATTGAAGATATTGCGACCATGTATAAATACAATATTATTTTAAGTAATTCTGATCAAAACAAAGAAAAAGAGCTTCATTTATTAAATACGATGCTAGGCAAGCAAGTAGACGGAATCGTATTTATGGGAGGAAATATTACAGCAGATCACGTCGAGGAGTTTGAGAAATCTCCTGCTCCAATCGTGCTAGCAGGTTCGATCGAAGAGTCTGGGAAAATGCCATCTGTTAATATCGACTATGAGCAGGCTGTGTTTGATTCAGTTACAGAATTTATTGAAAAAGAACATAAGAACATTGCCTTTGTGATAGGACCGCTCCATGAACCAAAAAACTCGGAGAAAAAGCTTCAAGGGTATAAGCGAGCTCTGCAAGAAGCGGGGATTGAATATCGTGATGAGCTTGTTGTCGAAGGCGATTATACGTATGATTCCGGTTTGGAGGCAATTGAAAGGCTGATCGAAGTTGCAAATAAGCCGACTGCCATTCTTGTAGGCTCTGATGAGATGGCTCTCGGGGTTGTACATGGTGCGCAGGACAAGGGATACAAAATTCCAGACGATTTTGAAGTAATCACTTCGGATAATTCGCGGCTTTCGTTAATGGTCCGGCCGCAGTTAACTACAATCGTTCAACCGTTGTATGATATTGGAGCAGTTGCCATGCGCTTACTGACGAAATATATGAACAAGGAAAAGGTCGAAGAACATACCGTCATCCTTCCACATCGTATTGAATACAGGAAATCTACAAAATAATTATCTGGAAAAACGAATTAAAAGCCAGTTTCCTGCAAATTTGCAGTGGACTGGCTTTTTGTGATTTTTTTATTTTGATTCGCTTTTTTGATGGTTACGAATCGGATAGAGTGCTTTTTCCAACGTGATTATGTTTTTTTCACTTATTTCCTTTTTGCGAGGAATCGGTGGATAAACGTTTTCTGGATCATCCCATTCGTTTGGAAGCGTAACTGGAGCTTCTTTTTGCCAAAAATTGACCCACTCTGCAGGTAAACTGCCATAACAATTTGAGTTTTCAGTCATTTCTAACCAAATCAAAGCCCAGGCCCTTGGAACAACTCTCCAAATATCATAGCCCCCGCCACCTACGGCAATCCACCTTCCTTCACAATATTGGTGTGCTACTTCATGTGCAAGACGCGGTATTTCCCGATAGATTTTCATCGTTGCAGAAAGATGTGTAAGCGGATCATAATAATGTGAATCTGCACCGTTTTGGGTGAGGATTACATCTGGTTTGAAAAATTCGGCTACTTCCTTCAGTGCACTTTTATAGGCAAACAGCCAGGATTCATCCTCCGTAAAAGCATCGACCGGAATATTAAAGGAAAATCCATAGCCATTGCCGTGGCCCCGTTCATTCACATTTCCAGTTCCAGGGAATAAATAACGCCCCGTCTCATGAATGGAAAGAGTGCACACATTTGGATCATCATAAAAAGACCACTGAACTCCATCTCCATGATGAGCATCCGTATCGACATAGAGAACACGGGCATTGTATTTGTTTTGTAAATACTTGATGGCTACCGAGCTATCATTGTAAATACAAAAGCCCGAAGCTTTCCCTCTGAAACCATGATGGAGTCCACCACCAAGATGCAGGGCATGTACAGCCTGTCCGGACATGACTTGATCGACAGCGGTCAATGTTCCGCCAACGAGCAGGGAACTTGCTTCGTGCATATTGGGAAAAATGGGCGTATCTTCTGTTCCAATTCCAAAATTCTCCGCCCGTTCATTCGGCAACTTATTTTGGCCGGCTAACTTGACTGCGTTGACATAATCGGGATCATGGATAAGACAGAGCTCTTCATCCGTTGCCAATCTCGGAGGAACCATTTGTTCATCATGAAGAGCATTCATTTTTTTCAATAAATCGACTGTCAGCTTCAGCCGAAATTGATTGAAAGGGTGCTGATTGCTAAATTTGTATTTCAGCAGATCTTCAGAATAAATAAAAGAGCACTTATCCTTCATAGTTTAAGCTCCGGAAGATTTGGCCATAACACGTTGTGCCCAGCTTCATTTAAGTCTTTAACAAGGCTGATGACATTCATCGTCTGGACGCGAATAACGAGTATTTTAGATTGCTCATCTTTTTTGTCGGGATATACAAGCACACTTTGGATATTGGCTTTCCGTTGACGGATGACTTCCGCAATATCGCAAAGCATTCCAGCTTTATTCGGCACTTTTACTTCAATTTGTGAACCAGGCTGATGAGCTCCTGTAAGTTCCACAAGGGTACGAAGCAGGTCGGTTTCTGTAACAATGCCAACAAGTGTTTGATCCTTAATAATAGGCAGACAGCTAATATGATGCTCATAGAAAATGGCAGCAACTTCTTCTGCAAAATCAAGAGGGTGGCCCGTAATAACACTCGTTTTCATGATTTTGGATAAGGGCTGCTGCATATCATCCGATTGCTCATTTCTGTGGAAAATGGAAGGTGAGGCGTCTCGTATATCCCTATCGCTGACCATTCCCAACAATTGGTGTTCAGAATTCACGATTGGAATATGGCGAATTTTATTTTGATCCATGAGTTTTACTGCATCGGCGATCGTATTGTTCAATCCAAGAGTCGCTACGGCTGTTTTCATGATTTCTTCAATAATCATCAGAAATCCCCCTCTATTTTTTTGAGAAAAATAAAGACTGTAATTTCGGGAAAAAAAGTGCATGATGTCAATTAAATGAAATTTGGAAATAAGTGCTATTTTCAGTACATAAATCTGTTCATAAATCGGAGACGGTCGAACCGCTGAATCGATTCACTGCCTATCCTCTTTCCGATTCTAGCCATTAGGCAGTTTGCAGGATGG
>JAUZPT010000120.1 GCA_030705745.1 Bacillota bacterium
CGAGAGAACATGCGGTCACGTCTTCATCGGGTGGATGAAGACCGTATCTCCGCTAGAGAACTCGCGATTATGTGTTCATCGGGTAAATGAAGACCGGATCTCCGCGAGAGAACACGCGATTACGTGTTCATCGGATGGATGAAGACCGGATCTCCGCGAGAGAACATGCGATTACGTCTTCATTTGATGGATAAAGCCCGAATCATCACGAGAGAACTGGCGATTACGTCTTCATCGGGTGGATGAAGACCGTATCTCTGTAGTGTTTTGTCCTCAATAGAGCTTATTAAGGACATTTATATCATCAACTAGAATTTTTTGTCCTCAAAAGGACTCTTACTTATTAAAACAATATTTTTATGTTCATTAGCTTTTTCTTTGCATCCTATCTTCATATTTTGACTGCGGTTCCGGCTACTTCTCTTATTGTGATATTTCCATAATGGGCAGTCCTGTGTGAAAGGTATTGAGAACCAACTATAAAGAAAGAAACAGAAAAAACTATCCTATGATTTGGATAGTTTTTTCGATTAAGGAAAGGACTTTTTCATTTTCCAAAAAATTCTTTCAAGATATATAGACACATCAAGAAAACATACGATTTCATTCTGTTTTATAATATGTAAAAACACCAACACTTACAGAGAATATCATGAAATATTACCTTACTATAGCAATGGAATGCCCTTATTTTAAAATCTCCCAAAAAAAGGATTAGGGATTACTTGTTTTGTATGCTATACTTTGTCTACCATTTTCTTTACTATTCTTGTGACTCCGCCCTACTCCTATGTGAGTAGGGTTTTTGTTTTATTTTTGCATAAAAAAAAAGGCTCTACAAGAGAGCCTTTTTATATTTTGGTTCTTATTATGCTTTACGAACGTTAGTAGCTTGAGGTCCACGTTGGCCTTGTTCTACTTCAAAAGTAACTTCTTGACCTTCGTCTAAAGATTTGAAACCTTCGCTTTGGATAGCTGAGAAGTGTACGAATACATCGTCTCCTGCTTCGCGTTCGATGAATCCAAAACCTTTTTCTGCGTTAAACCATTTTACTTTACCTTGTTCCATTTGTGTTTCCTCCTAGTGTGCTATGCACACAATGTATTACTATCCTTGCTCAAATCTTCAAGACAGAAAGTTAAATCACTTACCAATTCTTAACGAACAAACAAAAATAATTCTTTTTTAGAATAACATATATTCGCTATAAGTGCAAATGGAACCTATTTTAGCAAAATTAAATATATTGCCTTTCGCACTCTGAATGTGCTTGTTTATAATCGTTTTTAAAAATTGGGAATTCACACCATTCCCCTGACGAATGATCCGTGTTATATTTTACTATTGGTGAACAAAATTAAGTGATTGAATTTAAATATATTTTTCCTTAATAAAATGAAATGAGTGTGAAATAGATGAGTATATTAACTGTTAAAGACCTAAGTCACGGATTTGGAGATCGTGCTATTTTCAATAACGTTTCCTTCCGCTTGTTAAAAGGAGAACACATCGCTTTGGTTGGTGCGAACGGTGAAGGTAAATCAACGTTTATGAATATCATTACGGGGCAGCTTCAGCCTGATGATGGAAAAGTAGAGTGGGCTAGGAATCAACGGGTCGGTTATCTCGACCAGCATGCTGTTTTACAAAAAGGATTGACCATTCGTGATGTACTAAAAACGGCGTTTCAATATCTCTTCGATGTTGAAATGAATATTAATACGATTTACGGGAACATGGCTGACGTTACACCTGAAGAAATGGAAAAGATGTTAGATGAAGTTGGTACATTACAGGATATATTAACAAATAATGATTTCTATGTTATTGATGCCAAAGTAGAAGAAGTGGCACGTGGACTTGGTCTTGATGATGTTGGTCTGGAAAAAGATGTTCATGATTTAAGCGGCGGGCAAAGAACAAAGGTATTATTGGCCAAGCTTTTACTTGAGAAGCCAGATATCCTTTTACTAGATGAACCGACGAACTATTTGGACGAACAGCATATTGAATGGTTAAGACGTTACCTGCAAGAATACGAAAATGCATTTTTATTAATATCCCATGACATCCCATTTCTTAATAGTGTTGTAAATGTTATCTACCACCTTGAAAATCAAGAATTAAATCGTTATGTCGGCGATTATAATAATTTCCTTACAATATACGAAGCAAAAAAACTACAAGTAGAAGCAGCTTTTAAAAGACAACAAGCAGAGATTTCTAATTTAAAGGATTTTGTTGCACGTAATAAAGCACGGGCATCTACTAGTAATCTGGCCATGTCGAGACAGAAAAAACTTGATAAGATGGAGATTATTGAAGTTGGACATGAACGACCAAAGCCTGACTTCAATTTTAAAGAAGCAAGAACCTCTGGTAAAACGATTTTTGAAACGAAAGAATTAGTGATTGGTTACGAAGAACCGCTGTCAAAAACGTTAAATCTGTATATGGAACGCGGACAAAAGGTGGCATTGGTTGGTGCAAACGGCATCGGGAAAACCACCCTCCTTCGAAGTATTCTTGGAGAAATACAAGCTCTTTCAGGTGAAGTTGAACGCGGTGAACACCAATCGATTGGTTATTTTGAACAAGAAGTGAAAACGGCGAATCAAAACACATGTATCGAAGAGGTTTGGAATGAGTTCCCTCATTTAAGCCAAGGAGAAGTTCGCGCTGCTCTTGCAAGATGTGGGTTAACAAGAAAGCACATTGAAAGCAAAATATCGGTTTTAAGTGGTGGCGAGAAAGCGAAAGTAAGGTTATGTAAGCTTCTTAACCGTGAAAGCAATATCCTTGTTTTCGATGAGCCAACAAACCATTTGGATGTCGATGCAAAAAATGAACTTAAACGTGCTTTGAAATCGTATAAGGGAAGCATTCTTCTTATCTCTCATGAACCTGAGTTTTATCAAGACGTGGTAACAGAGGTTTGGAACGTAGAATCTTGGACCACTAAAGCACTATAATTATAGTAAAAAAAGCCTCCTTTTTTGAAAAAGGAGGCTTTTTTGTACACCCTGCTGCGGGAAAAATTGCTGTAACTATTTTTCCTCTATCAGGTTTTATTGGAAATTGACCAGACACCTAATTATTTCTTGAAAATAGTAGAAATCACCTGATCGTAAGACATTTCACTATCCACGACAAATACACCTGGGCGCAAATTGTTTTCTACCCCTTTTTTCTGTACATCTTGTGAAAATTTAAATGCATTCGGAATGATTTTTGCCGTTACTAATGCTTTTCCTACATCGATACTGGTCATCCCATCGGAAACGTTGATCACTACTTTTGTTACGCCTTTAGTAGTGCTGTTGTCTTTCGGCGAATCTTGTTTTTCCGCTGTTGGCTTTGCATTTTTTAAGTTCTTTTCATAGTTATCCTTCGTTTGAACGATATAGCCTTTAGATTCAAGTTGAGCTGCCATCTCATTTTCAGAAAGCTCAGCATACACTGTCTTTACTTTTGGTTCTGAAAAATAAGCTGCAGCGCAAATAACGGTCGCAATAAGAATTCCTGCTGCAAAGCTGCTTAATAAGTTAATTCTCATTGGCAACTTTTCTCCCTTCATCCCTTACTATTTGGTAAGGGGCAAGCAGCTGTTCGATCTCCGTTTTGGATACGTTGTATGTCTCAGCAATGCTCTCCATTGAGTAGTTGCGCTTGAATAAATCCAGTACACCGCGTCTGAAGATTTTTTCATCTGATGTGAGGTGAATTCCATTCTCACCCATTGCCACTTCAATGTCGAGTTCAGTATTACGAACAGATTCCTGAACGGCATTGATTTCTTTCATAAGCGAAATATGGATCTGATCGATATGGTTGCGTTCTATTTTTGCAGTACGAGTTGACTTTAATATAGAAAACATTAGTAATAAAGCCGAAATAACAAACAAACCGGTTAAAGTTCCATCCATCTAAATCCCTCCTTAATTGAATCACAATTTCATATTATACAGACTAAAATTGAAGTTTTCGATTCAATTTTGAAAAACACGCAATAAGTCCGATGGATTTTACAAATTCTGCGGAAAAAGGAAGTCGATTCATTTAACAAAATGTTCATTTTTTCCTGTATGTATTTCGATTATGATAAAGGTGGAGGTGGAATATGATTATTAAGGCACGAAAAGAATCAGAATCATTAAAGATTCTGAGAAGTTTAAACTACCGAATGGAATTAACGGCAACTCAGCAAAAGTATTATTTTAATCTTGAAAAAGGCTATGAAGGCGAAGTTCAATTTGATCGATCAACTGAGAAAATTCAAACGGAATGTTTGATTCTAAACGATCTTCTTTTGGAAGTGAACAACACAAAGTTTCAAATTGATTCCTTGATAATTTTTAAGGATACGGTTTACCATTTCGAGGTGAAGAATTATGAAGGAGATTATTATTACGAGGCTGACAACTTATTAACCATCTCAAAGAAGGAAATCAAAAATCCCTTTGATCAGCTTAAACGGGGCCAGTCATTGCTCCGGCAACTTTTTCAACAGAATAGCATTACTTTCCCCATTGATTCCCTCGTTATTTTCATTAACCCCGAATTCTCTCTCTACCAAGCCCCGTTGAACATGCCTTTTATTTTCCAATCACAGCTCACTCGCTTTCTAAAAAAATTAAACAATAAGCCGTCCGTAGTAAATGACCGTCATAAGAAGCTGGCTGAAAAACTCGTTTCATTGCATCAACCTGAATCACTTTTTCCAAATATACCTGCCTACAATTTTGGCCAGCTTAAGAAGGGAAATCTGTGTGCGGGATGTGGGTCGTTTTCAATGATTGTTCGAGGGAAGAAATTATACTGTAGTAATTGTGGGTTTGGGGAAAGTACTGATTTTGCAGTTATGCGAACTATCGATGAGTATAAGATTCTTTTTCCTCAGAGAACTATTACTACAAATGATATTTATGAATGGTGCGGTGAAATTGTTCCTAAGAGAGTAATCAGCAGGATTCTAGGTAAAAATTTTGAAAAATCGGGTGTTCATCAATGGTCCATTTATAAATACACGAGTAAAAAAGAAAATTAAATTTTATTTTATTTTGATGGTAGAGCACACCGCAAAATTAGATACTAGAATGTTATTATAACTTAAATGAAGAACTGGTTTTGCTTTCCTATGGCAGATTGGGCTTGCTGACAGGTTCGGGTGCTCTCTTGCGGAAGTTGCTCTTTATCCACCTGATGAAGACGTAATCTCGTGTTCTCTCGCGGAGATTCGGTCTTCATCCATCAAATGAAGATGTAATCTCGTACTCTCTCGCAGAGATTCGGTCTTCATCCACCCGATGAACACGTAATCGCGTGCTCTCTCGCAGAGATTCGGTCTTCATCCACCCGATGAACACGTAATCTCGTACTCTCTCGAGGAGATTGCGTCTTCATCCACCCTATGAACACGTAATCTCGTACTCTCTCGCGGAGATTGCGTCTTCATCCATCAGATGAACACGTAATCTCGTACTCTCTCGCGGAGATTCGGTCTTCATCCACCCGATGAAGACGTAATCGTGTGCTCACTCTCGGAGATTGCGTCTTCATACGCCCAATGAAAACGTGTTCGGGAAACCTCGTCACGAGATCCGGTCTTCATTCACCTTATGATAGATAGATATGGCTTTCATACCAAGATAATTTCCCACTAGAACAGAAAGAGCTACCCGATTAGGATAGCTCTTTCTGTGATAACTTGAAAAAGTGGCGATTCATGATCAGAAAAATAGATATAAAATGCATCTCCTGCCATTTTGATGATTTTTTAAAAACCATCCAATAACTGGATGGCCACATTTTAAATCCCATCTACCACTTCTTTTAAAATCTCATACGAACGTTTTTGTTTCTCACGATCATAGATATATGACACTGCCATGATTTCATCTACTGAATATCTTTCTTGAAAACGCGTCAACTGATGTTCGATGGATTCTTTACTTCCCAACAGCGACACGCTTAGCATCGACGTCGCCATTTCTTTTTCCATAGGATTCCATAGCTCGTCCATGTTTTCAACAGGCGGACGTAATGGATTTTGCGAACCGCGTACAACATTGAGGAAAAATTGCTGCATTGTTGTCGATAACCATTTGGCCTCTTCGTCACTATCCGCAGCAATCAAATTTAAACAAACGATCACATACGGTTGATCCAAGTATTCAGACGACTGGAACCGATTGCGATAAATCGAAATCGCTTCTTCCATGTATTTTGGTGCAAAGTGGGAAGCAAATACATATGGAAGTCCTAAGCTTGCTGCTAAATAGGCTGAATCGGTAGAAGAACCAAGGATATAAAGCGGAACATTCGTACCAACACCAGGATAAGCTTTCACAAAACTTTGATGATCCTCTGGACCGAAATACGTAAGCAGGGACCTTACGTCATCGGGAAACGTATACACGGGATCATTTTTTGATCGTCTTAAAGCGTTTGCCGTCTTCATATCTGTACCAGGCGCACGCCCGAGACCTAATTCCACACGATTTGGATACATCGTTGCCATTGTTCCGAATTGTTCGGCTACGACTAACGGAGTGTGGTTCGGCAGCATGATCCCGCCAGAGCCGACACGAATGTGACTCGTATGTTCTAAGGTATGTTTGATTAAAATGGACGTCGCAGAACTGACAAGTGTGGGCGTATTATGATGCTCCGCAATCCAATAGCGTTTATACCCCATTTTCTCTGTCGCCTGGGCTAGATCGACCAAATCGTCAATCGCTTGTTTCGGCGAATTTCCCTCACGGATGGGAGCTAGATTTAATACGGATACAGGTATTTGAATAGTTGTCATGAGTACATTTTTCCTTTCTTGCTGAAGATATGTTCCTATCGTATCAATTTAAATGAAGGAAACGAATTTATATGCTTGCAATCAAAGGATTAAACTAGTTGTTATCGTTCCCCCTTTTGAAAAAATCAAGCAAGAAGGATCTTCAGGCGATTAATTTTTTTTAAAAAACGACCAGTTATGTGAAATCTTCTCACCCTTTTATTTTGGAAATAACTCGGAAGTTGATAAATTCTTACATACGGTTGTTAAAAGTTGAAATTTAGGTGATAAAGTCCTGGATTCGGTTGATAACTTTCTAGAAACGGTTGATAAACCGATTATCTGCTTCCTAAATCTACAAACCCCCCTTTCTTTGATGGTAGCATTAATCCAAATGGCATTGTTTTAAAAGCTTTTTAGGTATATGTGGTAAAATATACATATTAATCCATTTGAAATTCGTAGTTTTTTAAATAAGGAGGAAAGATCGATGAAGGTTCATGTTTGGCACACCGGGGAAGTTTATATCGACCAGGCGCTGGCCTATCGAGAAAAAGGAATCCACCCAATGCCTTATACAGGTTGGTTAAGAGGAAATGAAAAAAAGATGTGGGTTCCTGTTTCTTCTTATTTAATTGAGCATCCGAAAGGACTTATCTTAGTGGACACAGGCTGGCATGAAGAAATGAGGGCGAATCAGAAAAAACATTTGGGTCGTTTAGCTTATTCGATGTTTAAAGGCAAACTTCAAAGTGGTGATTCCATAAGTGAAAAACTAAATCATTTTGGAGTTACGAGTAAAGAAATTGACTATGTCTTATTAACTCATCTACATTCCGACCACGTTAGCGGTTTGAAACATGTTCAAGATGCAAAAAATATTCTCTCAAGTGAAATAGAATGGAAGTATGCACACAAAAGAGCTGGCTATATACAATCCATGTGGGACGGTGTTCCTGTTGAAACGTTTCATTTAGAAGACATACCATACGGACCTTTTAATAAAGGGCTTGATTTATTTGGAGATGGTTCTCTGTTTTTAGTGCATACTCCA
>JAUZPT010000121.1 GCA_030705745.1 Bacillota bacterium
TCTGCTTCGTCCCAGGTGACGGTGTAGCCGTGGCCTTTGGCACAAAAGATGGAGGAGGAGGTGTACTCCGGATCTGCATCTTTGTTGTAATTACGATTATGGATAATTTCCTCCTCGTTATAGCAACGGTCGTAGCCGCCAAAGACGAGGGTGATGGAGCCTTTTCCTTGCGTAAAGGATGCAAGGGTCGTGCTATAATTCTTGAATGTGGCGACGGGGACTCTTCCTGTTACCACAGCTGTGTCGCCCGTTGTTTGTGGAGGGTCAAAGGTGCCGCAAGCTGTTTGCAAATCTGCCAAAACCCGTCCGAGCTGGTGCAGTTCGACTTTTATTTTTACATCGTAAAATGGCTCCAGAAGAACATTCACTGCTTTTTCAAGTCCCTGTCGCAAAGCACGAAGTGTTGCTTCTCGAAAATCTCCTCCACTTGTGTGCTTGTTATGGGCCCGGCCGGTAAGAAGGGTTACCTTTATGTCAGTGAGCGGTGAGCCGGTCAAGATTCCGTGGTGATCACGCTCAAAAAGATGCTGGCGGACGAGGTTCTGGTAGCCAATAGGCAAATCATCTGCATGGCATGCATTTTCAAACGAAATTCCGCTATTTGGCAGCCCTGGCTCCAGTTTTACGTGTACTTCCGCATAATGGCCCAGCGGTTCAAAATGTCCGCATCCAGTAACGCTGCTCTCGATTGTTTCTTTGTATAAAATTTCAGGATCCGCAAATGAAACAGAAAGCAGAAAGCGTTCCTTTATTATTCTTTGAAGAACCTCGAGCTGGATTGTTCCCATCACCTGAATGGTGATTTGCTGTAAATGCTCCTCCCAGGTGACGTTTAGCGAGGGGTCTTCGGCATCCAAAATATGAAAATGCTTTAAAACATCCTTTGGGTGGATTGATTGATCAAAAATCACTTTTGATTTCAGAGCAGGTACTACCTCATAAGCTGCATTATCCTTTAAGGAACCAAGCCCATCTCCGGCTTCGGCCTGTGTTAGGCCGACCACGGCAAAAAGGTCTCCTGCGTTCACTTCATCTGTAGTTTTGTATTTGTTTCCATTGTAAAGGCGAATTTGCGTCACTTTTTCCCGCGTTTCTTCTTTTCCATACGTGATTTCATCCCGAACCTTCAAGCTTCCCTTCAGAGCTTTCATAAACGTTTGCCTCGTGCCGTTTTCATCATAGCGAATTTTATAAACCCGGGCGGCAAACGATTCATCTCTGGAATAATCCGTTATCGTCAAGCGATCCATTTTTTCCAAAAATTCAATGACTCCCTGATCCTGAAGAGCTGAGCCTGTCATTACAAGAAATATCCTTCTTTCCTTCAGCAACGAAATCATCGTGTTCAGCCAAAAATCCACGTCATAATTATCGTCCATAAACCTGTCAAGAAGCACTTCATCGCGTTCGGCAAGCCATTCGACCAGCTCCTCGCTCAATTCATCATGTCCAAATGAATCGGTGATATCGTAAGCGTCACCCGTAAAATGTGCCGAAATCTCACTAAGCACACCGGGCACATCTGCGCCGACACGATCTGTTTTATTAATATAGAAGAAAGTCGGAATGCGATACTTTTTAAGCGTTTGCCAAACGGTTTCCGTATGTCCTTGAATGCCTTCAACTGCACTCAGAAGGATTATCGCATAGTCCATCACCTGAATCGATCGTTCCATTTCTGGAGAAAAATCGACATGTCCTGGTGTATCAATCAAATGATAAAGTGAATCATTGTACGAAAACATTGCTTGATCAGCAAATACCGTAATGCCTCTTTCTTTTTCGATATCGTGGCTATCCAGGAATGTATCCTTATGATCTACCCGGCCCCGTTGCCGAATACTTTTCGTATGATAAAGCAATTGTTCGGAAAAAGTGGTTTTCCCGGCATCGACATGCGCTAGTATCCCAATTGTTTTCTTTTGCATCTTTATAACACCTCATGCTAGTAGTTTATCATGAAAAGAAAGATTGGAGATATGTGCCGTGGCCGTATTATTTTTGAGTTTTTAGAATCTAATGCCTTTAAAAAACACTGACTTTTAAAAAAAAAGCAGTAGAGAAGGCATGGAAAGAGAAGATTTAACACATACTTCGAGGAGAAAATCATTTGGGCAAAATAACGTTAAGGCTGGCAGGGATTGGGTAAAGTAGATTGTAAAGGTTGAATTTACGCTGCAGAATTTGATTCAAAGGAGAGAAACTATGCATTGGTATGAAAAGCTCAATCAATATTTTCCTGTGGAAGAAATGAAATCGCAGGAACATATGGAGACATTGTTAAAGGAGCACCCTGAAATTTACCATAAAGATGAAGGTCCACATCATGTGTTGATGTACGTGGAGCTGGATCATTTTGTTTTTATCGATTATTTGTTTGTTTCGAACAAGTCTAGGGGCCAAGGATTGGGACACAAATTGCTTGAAAAAATGAAACAAAAAGAAAAGCCAATTATTCTCGAGGTGGAACCGATTAATTACGAGGATACTGATACGGAAAAACGCCTTCGTTTTTACAAGCGGGAAGGCTTTGGACACGCTCAATCGATAGGCTATAGAAGGCGTTCTCTGGCGACAAAGGAAGTTACGCCAATGGAGATTTTATTCTGGGCACCGCACAATGAATCGGAAGAAATGATTTTTGAGGCGATGAAAGAAACGTATGAAAAAATCCATACGTTTAAGGACGAACAATTTTACGGGGAATCGTATCAACCCGTTAAAGAAGTGTTAACATTCGAAGAAGATCATAACAATCCTGATTTGTTGAGGGATTTATAGTAAAAGGTGACAGGCACCATCCATTTTTCTGGATGGTGCCTGTCACCTTTTGCAAAGTTCGAGGTGGTTAATACAAAAATGTGGGAATCTCCGCGCATTATGACAACTTTTTTAATGATAGGAATCTATAATGAAGTTGTTTATAGGATAAAGGGAGGTTTTCATTTGAAGAAATTGTTTAAATCTTTTCTGTTCCTTTTGATCGTCAGTTTAGTGTTTACCACCTCGGCGTTTGCTAAAAGTGAACATGCCAAGAAGTCTCTCGTTGCATTAGGGGATTCGATTCCGTTTGGGTACAATCTTGAAGATGAGAATGCTCATCCTTCGAGAGATGCATTTCCTTTCAAGATTGGCGATGAAGCCGATCTTCGCGTGCGTGATTTAGGAATACCAGGATTGAAGACAGATGGCCTGCTCACTTTGCTGCAGCACGATCAGGAATTTCGTGAAGCAGTCAGACATGCAGACTATATCACTCTTAATATCGGAAACAATGATTTGCTTGCAGCGTTAAAACAGGCGTATGTGTCAAGCAACGGCAACCCGCAGCTTTTAAATTATTACTTGATGCAATACATCCAAAGCAGCAATGTTTTTGCGAATCTGTCCCAAATTGTTGCTGAAATTCGGCAGTTGACTAACGCACCGGTGCTCTTATACAACTTTTATAATCCATTCCAGTTGACGGATCCCCTGCATTATCTTGCTAAGAATGTACTTCCTGAGATTAATGGACAATTAAATGGATTTGTCGCATTGGCAAATTTACAGCTTCAAAACATAGTACTCGGCGATGCCTACACTGCCTTCGGTGAAAATCAGGCAAAATATGTCCTTGCAAATGACATTCATCCTACACTTGCTGGACATACAAAGCTTGCAGAGGTGGGTTTACTGGCATTGGGACTAAAAAAATAATGCATAAAATAGAGAGCCAATCATCTTCGATTGGGTCTTTTTTTTTGAGAAGAAAAGACAGGAACACACACAAGTATTTAAAAAGAAGTTTGAGATGTTCATGAATTTGGGAAAATAGAAGAAGCGAGTGAAAGGGCAAGCAAAAAAATCATTTCAACACTTTCGAATGGCTATTAATCAATACTTTCCAATGTAACTGGATTGAATCTCCATAATTTTAGGGATTGAGGGAAACATAAAATATTGAAAAAAGGGTATTAGGTTTTATGTAATTTTACATAAAGTGTCAAACTTAGAAAAGGTGTGAGTACATGTCTGAGACAGATTTATCGAAATATGAAAAGAAAATAATCATTCGTAATATACGAATGGGGGATATAGATGCAATTATCGAGTTAGGAAGAGTTTGCTTCCCTAACATGGATCCATGGAAGAGAGAGCAATTAGTGAGTCATATTCGAATTTTCCCAGAAGGTCAGTTTTGTGTGGAATATGAGGATAAGATTGTCGCTTCCTGTTCGAGCCTCATTGTTAATTTTGATGAATATGATGATCAGCACACGTGGGACGTCATCACGGACAATGGGTACCTGACGAATCATGACCCAGATGGACTTAATTTATACGGTGTTGAAGTGATGGTGGATCCGGGATACCGGCGCATGAAACTAGGGCATCGTCTTTACGAAGCGCGCAAGGATCTCGCTGTTCGTTTAAATCTTGAAAGCATTATCATCGGCGGACGAATCCCATTTTACCACAAATACAAGGATGAAATGACGGCGCGAGAATATGTTTCAGCGGTTGAAAAGCATAGTATATATGATCCGGTGCTATCGTTCCAGCTTCTACAAGGATTTACAATTAAACGTATTAACACAAAATATCTCCCGGATGATAAGGCATCTGATTCTATGGCCACCTTGATGGAATGGAATAACATTGATTATCGTCCGAAGAGTAAGCGTATTTATCGAACATCATTTCCTGTTAGAATATGCACGGTTCAGTACATGATGAAAAAAATTGATTCGTATGAGGATTTTGCTCGGCAAATCGAATATTATGTTGACGTCGCTGCCGATTTCGGATCAGATATTGCTGTATTTCCGGAATTAATAACAACCCAATTGATGTCATTTCTTGAAGAAAAACGGCCGGATCAGGCAGTTCGACGCCTGGCGACTTATACAGATCAATACATAGAACTGTTTACACAGCTCGCTGTAAGATACAACGTGAATATTATTGGCGGATCGCACTTTGTGGAAGAAAATGGCGACATATATAATGTCGGATTTTTATTTCGCAGAGACGGCACAATCGAGAAACAGTCAAAGATACACGCGACTCCAAACGAGCGCAAGTGGTGGGGCATTGCAGAAGGAAATGATATTCATGTGTTTGACACTGATTGCGGAAAAATTGCGATCTTAATTTCGTACGACATCGAGTTTCCTGAGGTCGCCAGGATCGCGGTAGATAAGGGAGCAAACATCATTTTCGTTCCATTTTGCACAGAGGATCGACAGGCTTACCTTCGTGTTCGGTACTGTGCCCAGGCGCGTGCAATTGAAAACCAAGTATATACATGTATCGCTGGAACCGTGGGCAATCTAACACACGTGGAAAACATGGATATTCAGTACGCACAATCAGGAATTTTCTCGCCCTCTGATTTTGAATTCGCACGAGATGGAATTGTAGGAGAATGTGACGCAAATATTGATACGGTCGTTGTCGGCGACATCGACCTGGAGAAGCTGAGACGTTCACGAAACTCCGGTTCACTGCGCCAACTTCGCGATAGACGAAACGACTTGTACCGAGTTGAATGGAAAAATTGAAAAAAGTGACAGGCACCATCCATTTTTCTGGATGGTGCCTGTCACTTTTTATTCTTTTTATTTCTTCAAGGTAATATCTTTGATGGTTTTCACTGATACGTTAATGCTGTTTGTATCAATGTATGTGACGTTTAAAAGGTGGCCAGTTTCAATGAACATGGCGTAGGGATCTTCGGTTGTTGTCACAGTGAAGATTTTATCGCTGTTTTCTAAGAGAAACTGGACCATTGTTTTTTCTCTTACTTCTCGCTTATAGACAGAAACAACCTTTCCGGAAATCGTAGCTACTCTCGCATCTTTTGACGCAGATGCATCCCCGCCTGTCATTCCCGTTGCGATGGCTGTTTCGTAGTTGTTTAGCGCTTCAACCACATCTTTGGAATAAGCGTATACTTGTGCGTCTTTTACGTTTACAAATGCTGTGTAGCGGTAGACCCCACTTTTATCTTCCAAACTGACGAGCCATGTTGGCTGACCGTAGATTTGGAAGAGTCCTCGAACATTTCCCTTTAAATCTTCCGCTTTAAGCGTTCCTTTTTGAGAAATGCCTTTTGCATCTGTTCCTGATAGCCCGCTTACATTGTCGTAGTAGTCAATTTTCCCTGTGCGTGCATTCATCATGGCAAACCCAACCATCGTATCAGAATCATTTGATGGATTCGTAAAATCTGTAAACCAGGACAATTGATGGGCTTTGTTGTAAAGACCGAAAACACTGTCCGCATCGTCCCATTCAGTTGGCTCGACTACGCCAGTTTGAGAAGCTAGGATGCCAGTCCCCAGCAATCCATTTGCATTGAACCAGCCGCCCTGGCGATACTCTCCGTACCATTGCATTCTTTCAAACGCAACATCTGTTGGGACAATCTGATCGATGAATGCCGGAACATCCTTTGTAGCATATTTCTTTTGTTCACCGGTTTTCGGGTTCACAAGAATGGCACCGTCCACCTTCCTGATGTTACGGATGGCTTCAAAATGTCCGTATGGGATAACATAGTAGGGATGATTGTTATCATCCACTTCAAAACTTGTATCCATCAACAGGGCGCTTGGGTTTTTCTGGCGTACAATACGAGTTACATTGTCGTTAAAGAATGCGGAAGGTACGTATTTCATATCGCTTTTAATAAATTTTGCTTCAGCGTTTGGATTTTCCGCATTGACTTCAATGAATCCTGGAACTGGCTGCCCCTTCATCCATTTTGATAACCCTCTATATTCAATCGGAAAGACATAGTAAAGGGTTCCATTGATACTTTGCTTGATTCCCTTACCTAATTTAAAATAACTTATGTTTGTTTTCCATGAAGAGAGTTCCCGCTTTGCTACATAATTCGCATAATCATCGCCAACAACCGGAAGATGTCTCTCATCCGTTGCTTCAAGATTTTTTTCTTTTGAAATTCCTCCGTTAGAGGCTTCAAATCTCTGTTCGGCAAGGGTCATTGGATAAATGAAAACTGTGAAGAGAAAAGCAATAACTAACAACACTCCAGCACCAAAATAATATACAGCATCCTTGCTTCCTTTTTGAGGTGCCGACCAGGCTGATTCCAAGATCATGGCAACAGCCAAAAAGAGGGACAAGGAACTAAAATAAGCTGTAAAGCTTACATCGAGTAGCACAATATTAAATATAAATACTCCCAATAAATAACTGACGATAAATTTTGCAGCGAGATAAAATCTTAAAATATTATTCTTTGTTACACTTCTTAAAATTGCTAGCCTTGTTGTCAAAACAAAAATAAGTGCCGTCAACAATGCAGCTGTTGAAAAAAAGACGCTCATGTTTTCCCCCGAAATTTTATTTTTTTCTTTATGGAATCAGTATATTCTAAAGTAATATTTTTGTAAAAAGTAATAGAAATATATACCAGTAGAAGTGTTAATTTAATCCAGCGGATCAATCATCACCCTGTCACCCTTGCTGTTTGGGTGAGAAATCACTAAAAATTCTATCACACCATCCGATTCATTCATCATTTGATGTGGTACCAATGGCAAAAAGCGAAAAGGACTTAATTTTATGCACATTGAAACGTAGAACTCGTCAGACATTCTATTTTCAATCTTATGATATAATAAATTTATCGCGTCGTTGAAGATACCTACTATGAATGGAGGCAAAGTTGAAATGAATAAAGAACTTATGTTGCCGACTGAAATATCCATAAAGGATAAAAAGAAACATATAAAAGGTACTGTTATTCGGGCAGCACTATTTGCAAGGACCAAAGTAATTGATGTCCTAACAGCAGAAAACGAAA
>JAUZPT010000122.1 GCA_030705745.1 Bacillota bacterium
CTTGATTTCATGGTATGTGCAGATTTCTACCTTTCAGAATCTGCAGAGTTTGCGGATGTTATTCTGCCCACTGTAACCTGGTCCGAAGATGAAGGAACCGTTACAAATCTTGAAGGCCGTATCATCAAAATCAATAAAGCACAGGAACCGCTAGGAGAATCAAAGCCTGACTGGCAGATCCAAGTGGAATTAGCTGAACGTCTTGGCAGAGGAAAATATTTTTCTCATTTAAAAACAGCTAGAGATGTAGCAGACGAATTTCGCCTTGCTTCTAAAGGCGGATATGCTGATTACTATGGCGCAACTTGGGATAAAATCGACAAACAGGACGGCGTATTCTGGCCATGTAAGGATGAAAATGACAAAGGAACACCGCATATGTTCCTTGATAAAAAATTCTATCATCCAGATGGAAAAGCAAAGATTTGTGCACTTCCATACCGACCGCCTGCTGAAGAGCCGGATGAACAATATCCTTTGCGCTTAACTACTGGACGTGTCGTTTTCCATTATCTATCAGGCAATCAAACTAGAAGAATTCAATTTCTGCATGATATGTGTCCAGAACCGTATGTAGAGGTGCACCCTGAAACCGCTGCAAAATACGGCATCGAACATGAAGAAAACGTGAAGCTATTCACCCGACGCGGTGAATCGATATATAAAGTAAAAATTACCGAAGCCATTAGGAAGGATACTGTATTTGTTCCTTACCATTTTGGCCATGACCAATCTATAAACCTATTAACTATAGCTGCTCTTGATCCGATATCACGCATGCCGGAATTTAAAGCGTGCGCAGCCCAGATTGAAAAACTAGAAGTGAAGAAGGTGCACTAAATGAAAAAGAGGCTGTACTTAGAACTTGAAAACTGTATAGGCTGCCGATCATGCCTCGCTGCCTGCACACAGTGCGGCGGGCATGAAGAACGGAACAGGAACTATGTGTACGATGTTAACCCGCTTGTTAACAGGCAAACGATGCCTCTTATGTGCCTTCACTGCGTCAATCCGGCATGTGCGAGAAGCTGTCCTGCCCAGGCTATTCAAATCCATGAAACAGGTGCTGTCCTCTCAGCACTTGTTGAAAAATGTATTGGCTGTCAAAATTGTACAATTGCCTGTCCGTATGGTATACCGAAATTTGATACGGAACAAAATTTAATGTACAAATGCGATCTTTGTATTGACCGTACAAAGGACGGAATTCCTCCGATGTGTGCGAGCGTATGTCCGTCTAACACGCTTCAGTGGCTAACAGATGAAGAAATTGAAGCAAAGCAAAAACAATTCAATCTCGGCAATGGAAAATGGGTAACAAGCATGCCTTATCTGGAAGGCGAAACAAATGTAAGAGTTAATCTTCCAGGAATTTTGCAAGGAGTTACGAAACTGTTTTAAGGAGGGGTAGCATGTCAGATAAAAATAAAAAAATCCCATACGATGAAGATAATTATACGCATAATATTAACCGAAACAATGAACGAAAACTTGACCGTCGCGGATTTATGAAGACACTTGTCGGTGCAGCGGGGGTATTCGCTGTTTCCTCCCTGCCTTGGGGAACTTTGGCGGCAAAGGAGCTCATGGGACTCGGTGACAAAGAATACAAGCACAAGAAAATAACGGATGTGAAATCGATTGCCATTGGTGATGCCGTTGACTTTGCATTCCCGGGAGAACATGACAGTGCGATTTTGATTCGCCTGTCCGAGAATCATTACGTCGCCTATCAGAATGCTTGTACCCATCTTCGCTGTCCGGTTTTTTGGGATAAAAAAGAAGAAGAAATGATTTGTCCATGCCATCACGGCAAGTTTGATGTCAAAACGGGTACACCGATTGCCGGACCGCCTCGCCGTCCGCTTCCGGAAATCCAGGTAAAAGTAGATAAAGGTGCTGTATATGCGGTAAGGGTGAAACGATATGAAGCGTAGCTATGTAGGAGTCGCTCTCCTTTGCGCAATCTTAATGCTAAACATTATTTTCACACAATACATGGTCCATCAATATTTTTTTGAAAATTATAAAAACACTATCATAGCGGCAGCTGTGAATGTGATTTTGTTTCCTGTAGCAATTTATATTTATAAAAGAGATAAAAAACAAGATAAAGGTATGAAAAATCATGAATAATGAAACCTATATCGATTTTTGTTTTATGAAAAAAGGAACCGGTGAATTCTTAAACGAAATCGAAGCCCTCCTTAAAGAACTTTTTCGTGGAAAACGATTGAATTGGTACCTTGAAGAAAAAGCTGTTGAGGATGCTTGGATGGTTGTCGCCGAGATTAAGGGGATGAGCGACTGGAAGTCCGAGGAAGAAGCGATTATGTTCATCGAAGACACAGCACCCGAGAATTTTTGGAAGTATTTGCAGGGCTATAAATTGTTCGTCTATCCCGCTTCGAAAGGGTGTAATAGCTGTGGAACCTATTGATGTAAATTTGATCAAACAGCAGTTTGACGGCAGGAAAGCTGAAATTTCCATTACGGATCGAATGGGAAGCGATCAAGCACCTTCGGTCAGGAAATTCATTAAAAAGGTGCAGCTTTGCCCGGACAGCACGCATATACGTTTTTATTTTGATGATTTTTATTTTCTGGCGGTACCTCTAACCGCGAAAACGAATCAAACAGAAACAGGATGGACTGCCCTCGACACTGAAAGCGGTCTTACGTATACAGTGAATTTTTAAATGCGATTTTTCAACAGATACGCACATCATTAAGGACGGGAAGGAGGAGAACGATGGGTCTTTTATCGGCTAATCAACCAATTAGCTCATATATCATTCAAACACAGGAAGAAGAAATTAAACGTATTGCACTTGAACTTCATGAAGGTGTTGGACAAAACCTGTATAGCCTCTATACGGGTTTGCAATTTATTGAAGCAGGTACCGGGCAGCCTCAGCTGAAAAGCTATATTCAGGAAATGGCTCGTCTGATGGAACGAACCATTCAGGAAATTAGGCTGCTTTCCGTTGAATTGCATCCTCCGTCCCTCTCCAGCCTCGGTTTGCTTCCCGCCATAAAAAGCTATACAAAGTTATTTACATCAACCTTTGGAATTCTTGTGGAAATTGAATCAAAAGGTGATGAACGGCCTATTGCCGAACAAAGCAATATAGCCGTTTTCAGAGTTTGTCAGGAAGCGCTGGCAAATGCAGCTAAATATGCGGATACATCCAGAATCAGCCTTCAATTTTCATGGGATCAGGCCGAAGTAAACATTGTCTTAAAAGACTTTGGAAAAGGTTTCGATTATGATGAAAGCTCCCCAAGCCAGTCTTCGGGCCTTGCAGCCATGAAAGAGAGGATGCTTCTGGCTGGCGGGACGTGTGCAATTTCCTCTAAAATAGGAGAAGGAACTACGATTGAAATTTCTCTTCCTCTAAGAGGAGATTCAGGAGATCAAAGGAGAGCTATAGTTGATAAAAATTCTGCTTGTTGATGATCACGCTGTTGTGCGAATGGGGTTATCGATGTTGTTAAGCACCCACCCGGGCATGCATGTTATCGGAGAAGCGTCCGAAGGTAATGAAGGTATCCGTAAGGCACTGGAAATGAAGCCTGACGTTGTTGTAATGGACTTGAGCATGCCACACGGAAAAGATGGACTTTCAGCAACTTCCGAGTTAAAAAAACAAATGCCGGAAGTAAATATCCTTATTTTAACGATGCATGACGATGAGGAGTATTTATTTCGGGCAATCCAGGCAGGCGCAGCTGGGTGCATTTTGAAAAGCGCTCCACATGATGAACTGCTGTCAGCGATTCAAACTGTTTCACAAGGAGATGCGTATCTTCATCCATCGGCGACGAAGAGATTAATGGAAGAGTATTTGGGAGGCCTCAAACAAGGTAACACCGATACATTCAATCTTCTCTCAGATAGGGAGAAAGAAGTGCTTACATTGGTTGCAAAAGGTTTTTCGAATAAAGAAATTGCCGAACAGCTTGTCATCAGCGTTAAAACTGTTGAAACGCACAAAGGGAACCTCATGGAGAAACTGCAGATGAAAACACGTCCTGAACTGGTTGCATATGCCGTGAAAAAGGGGCTGCTCGGTTATGGTTTATAAAGGGTATGTGGTTCAATGAGGGAACTAATGGATGATCAGTCTATTGTAGGTGAGTGTAAAAATCTTTTGAGCGAAATTTCCTGTGATTTCGTGGGAGTCGCTTTGCAGGATGAAAAAGGCCTGAATATTCGTTGGCATTATGCTGTAGGAAATGCAAACGAAAAATATCGATTGATTACCGTTCGCTTTGGTAAGGGAATAGCAGGTAAAGTCATTTCGAGCGGGAGTCCGATCATGATCGAGGATTTCCCTAATATTTCGTACGGAAAACCTTTGGAACAGCCGATCATGCTTGCTGAAAATCTTGTTTCCTCATATGCAGTTCCTTTATTTTTTAATGGTGCTCCTAAAGGGGTTCTGCTGGTCGGAAACAGGCAGAAGCATCTTTATACGGTTGAGGATCAAAATAAGGTGAGGGAAGCTGCGAGCTCCCTGGAAAAAATACTCATACTTCACTTCGCGTCTGGAGGCTTATAATGGAGCACAATCCGGATCATACACATAAATCAAAGAGTGATGATGCATCAAATACCGAGGACATACATTCGTTGGATTGGCAGGAGCTGGATCGTTCGATGGAAAATGCACCTTATGAGTGGATAACAGAAGAATTGAAAAAATCGATGCAGGAATTAATGGATTTGAAATTTGCACTCGATGAATCATCGATTGTGGCCATAACGGATGCTCGTGGGAAAATTACATATGTAAATGAACAGTTTTGCGAGATTTCTAAATTTACTTCAGAAGAATTAATTGGACATGACCATCGAATTGTCAATTCCGGGTATCATTCTAGGGAATTTTTTAAAGAAATGTGGAAGGACATCGGGTCAGGGAAAGTTTGGAAGAGCGAGATTCGCAATCGCGCAAAAGATGGGACCCTTTATTGGGTTGATACGACCATCGTTCCTTTTCTAAATGAAAAAGGAAAGCCTTATCAATATTTGTCCATCCGTTATGAAATTACAGAAAGAAAACGGGTGGAAGAGGAACTTCAGAATATGATGGGCAGAATCATCAATGTACAGGAAGAAGAACGCAAGCGTCTTTCACGCAATCTTCACGATGGGATCGGACAGAATTTATACAGCCATCTCATTACCATTAACCGTCTGCTTTCAGAAATGGATCACCCCCTTTTGCAGCAAATGCAGGATGAAGCAGCCGAGCTAATTGAAGAAATACGCGATATCTCCTGGGAGCTTCGTCCATCCGTCCTGGATGATTTAGGCCTTGTGCCCGCCATTCGTTCCTTTTTAACGAGATACTCCGATCATTATGAGATTGATGTCATTTTTGAATGTGTTTTAAATCGCCGTCTGGATGTAAACATTGAAACGACTATTTATCGAATTATCCAGGAAGCGCTGACGAATGTCCGCAAATACGCCGGCGTATGTGAGGCGAGAGTGACAGTGAGGGAACTGGAAAGCGCTGTCCGGGTGATGATCGAGGATAAGGGTGCCGGTTTTGATTTAAAACAGGATTCCCGAGGCGTGGGTTTATTCAGTATGGACGAAAGGGCTCGTTCGGTCGGTGGTGAGCTTTCTATTTACGCTGCACCGGGAAAGGGAACAAGACTGATTTTGGAAGTGCCGATTTAATATTGAAGAGGATTTTAACGAACAGTGCTTTAGATGTCTTATGATGGACATTTTCAAGTTTACAAGTTAGGTTTTGTCCATCATCGGCTGTATGACGGACATTTTGTCGCTTCGCTAGTGGGGTTTTGTCTTTAAGACCACTTATTAAAGATATTTTTGTTGTTCACTTAAGGAGTTTTGTCTTTAAGACCACTTGTTAAAGACATTTTTACTGTCCACTTAAGGAGTTTTGTCATTAAGACCACTTGTTAAAGACATTTTTACTGTCCACTTAAGGAGTTTTGTCATTAAGACCACTTGTTAAAGACATTTTTGCTGTCCACCTAAGGAGTTTTGTCTTTAAGACCACTTGTTAAGGACATTTTTACTGTTCACTTAAGGAGTTTTGTCTTTAAGACGACTTGTTAAAGATATTTTTGTTGTTTTCCAAAGGAGTTTTGTCCATCATCGGCTAAATGATGGACATTGTGCCCCTTCCCCGGGAAGGTTTCGTCTAAATTATGATGTTGCCTATCCGTATTAGATTCATTACTGATTTAAACGTAAAAAAGGTGATTTCGTATGGAACTGCCCTGCTTCTATATTTGTTTTTAAAGTTGCGGATACTCAAAAAAACCGGGCCACAGTTCAAAATGGCCCGGTTTTTCTATTGCATTTTAAATTTTAAATGAACTTTTTAATGAAACAATCCGGTTAAAGACAAGGTGGTCTTTAGTCGTATGCTTCGGATCGACATTGAAATAGCCGTGGCGGAAAAATTGGAATTTGTCCTGTGGCTGAACTTCTTTCATATTCGGCTCGACAAAACCGTTTAACACCTCGAGTGAATTCGGGTTTACGTGGTCAAGGAAGGTTTTCTCTTCTTCCGTAGACTCTTGCAAACTCGCATCCAAAATCAGCGGCTCGTATAAACGGAACTCGGTCGGGATCGCGTTCGTTGCTTCTACCCAGTGGATCGTTCCTTTTACCTTACGACCGGTAAAGCCCGTGCCGCTCTTCGTTTCAACATCGTATGTGCAGCGAAGCTCGACCACATTGCCGGCCTCGTCCTTAATAACTTCTTCGCACTTAATAAAATAAGCGTTCTTCAAGCGGACTTCATTTCCAGGGAAGAGGCGGAAATACTTGCTAGGAGGATTTTCCATGAAATCATCCTGTTCAATGTAAATCTCACGAGAAAACGGAATTTTCCTCATGCCCATTTCTGGCACCTCCGGATTGATTTCCGCTTCAAGCCATTCCACTTCGCCTTCCGGATAGTTGGTGATGACTACCTTTAATGGCTTCAATATCCCCATTGTTCTCGGAGCCTTCAGTTTTAAGTCCTCGCGTACAAAGTGTTCAAGCATTTGCTCATCCACTGCACCCGATCCTTTGGAAACACCTGTTTCGCGAACGAATGCTCGAATCGACTCCGGTGTGAAGCCTTTTCGGCGCATCCCGGATATCGTTGGCATACGAGGATCATCCCATCCATCGACAAAGCCTTCATCGACAAGCTGCTTCAGCTTTCGCTTGCTCATGACCGTATTGGTAATATTCAAGCGGCCAAATTCGATTTGCTGCGGCGTGCTTTCCATTTCGCATTTCTCGACGACCCAGTCATACAATGGGCGCTGATCTTCAAACTCAATTGTACAAATCGAATGAGTAACACCTTCAATTGCGTCCTCTAGTGGGTGGGCAAAGGCGTACATCGGATAAATGCACCACTTATCGCCCGTGTTATGGTGAGTGGCATGAGCAATGCGGTAAATGACCGGGTCACGCAAATTGATATTCGGAGATTTCATATCAATTTTCGCACGCAATACTTTTTCGCCGTTCGCAAATTCTCCATTGCGCATTTTTTCGAAAAGCTCAAGATTTTCTTCAATCGTACGGTCACGGAACGGGCTATCCTTGCCTGTCTCCGTCAATGTGCCACGGTAAGCACGAATTTCGTCCGCGGATAGGTCGTCAACAAAGGCAAGCCCTTTTTTAATCAAAAGAACGGCACGTTCATACATCTTATCGAAGTAATTGGAAGCAAAGAACAATCCGTCCCATTCATA
>JAUZPT010000123.1 GCA_030705745.1 Bacillota bacterium
ACTCTAAAAAAATCGAACTGGATGGACATGTGTTCTATTCCAAAATAGAAGCAAGGTATTACCAGCAATTAAAATGGCTTGAAGCAAATAAACAGATATTATTTTTCCGATTGCAGCCGAGGTATTTATTGCAAGAATCGTTTGAAAAGGGCGAACAAAAATTTAAGAAGATTGAATATGTAGGAGACTTCGAGATTCACCACTTAGACGGAAGTATAGAAACCGTGGACATTAAGGGAGCGCCACCTACAGAGGCATTTAAAATCAAGCGGAAACTGTTTGAAAAACGTTACCCACATAAGTTATCCATCATTGCCTATTCAAAAATGGATGGCGGCTGGATTGAATATGTCAAATTAGAGAAGTTGAGAAAATCAAGAAAAAAGAATAAAAGAGGGAAGTTGGAACAGTAAGGGGGATTACGATGAATAATGCCTACGAAGTAAGAGGAGATGTAACAATAATTTTTATCAAAAAGGGAGCAGAAATACACGAATGCCTGATTGACACATCCGACTTGCCTAAAGTAAAAGAATTCCCGAATACTTGGCACGCCAATTTAGTAAAAAGAAGCCCTGGGCTTTATGTTGTCGGATATACTCCTAGACCAAATCGTACTCTAATTGTACTTCATAGGCTTATCATGAATGCTCCAAAAGGTTTGGTTGTAGATCACATCAATCATAATCCTTTAGATAACAGAAAAGAAAATCTAAGAATTGTAACAAACGCCCAAAACATGCAAAACAGATTAGGGGCTCAAAGTAATTCTAAATCCGGGGTGCGCGGTGTTGTATGGCGAAAGGATATAAATAAATGGCAAGTCAGACTAAGAAAAAACGGCAAGTATTATTATTTTGGCTTTTACGATGATTTAGAAGAAGCGGCAAAGGCATCTAAGGAAGCAATACTTAAGTTTTTCCCTTTCAGTTATGAAGCGACTGTAAAGGAAAAACAACAATATGAATGATGTTGTATACGTAGACACAAGAACAAAATGGATGGTTGTCGAAGATAAATTAATGATTTGTTGGACGAAATGTCCATTGTATAAGAAGTGTAGCTCGCACTATGGATCCGACTGCAAGAAAATGGGCGGAACAGAAATTCCTAAAATCAAAGGATGATGAAAATGTGGTTCTTTTGTTTTCTAATCGGAAGTTGGGTTGGATTTGGAATATGCGCTTTGTTTTCAACACGACAATACCAAAAAGGTTATAAGGACGGTGTGAAATATGGGAACGCTGAGGCAGTTAAAAAAGAATAAGAATGTAGCGGCTCCTTCTCCATTGAACACAAAGTTAATGGAAGCCTGGAATGCCGGATGGAGTCAGGGGTTTAAGCAAGGGGTCAAAGAGCAAAGAGAACGGGACATTGAAAGTACGGTAACACTGCTGGAAGGTCTGGAAACCATCCCGGGCATCGGTGAAAAGCTGGCGTGGAAGATTCGGGAGCATGTTATTAAGCAGTTTTCTGGTGAACAGGCATGAGGGTAATTGCAAAAGGCCGGACACAAGCGGAATGCCAAAAGGATGTCGCCTTGAAAGAAAAGAGGGGATGGCAACCCCTTTCTGAAATCAAAATGGATGATACATGGATTCCTGCCAGATATGTCTGTGTCATGGAAAAGCCGGACGATCCGCGGGGTCAGAAAAACAAGTTCAATCAGTATTTAGGATATTAAAAAAAGGGAGATGGGAAAATGAAAAAACTAATCGTCAGCTTATTGTTGATCATGTCTATTTGTACAGGTGCCTTTGCTGCCACTACTTCAGTTCAACCGCCGATCAGTGTCGGGACCTATGTGGATTTTAATCATGAAGTCAGGCTGCAATGGAAACCTGTTCCCGGGGCGGTAGCTTATAAGGTATACCTGGCACAAGGATACAATGCTAAGACAGGATTCAAGCTTCAGTACACGCTTAAAAATTATTCACTCATTTATGATGGCCGGCAGTATTGGATTATCTCCTATGTTTCCACCCCGAAGATTAGTTGGGATACCATCCGGGTGACATCTATAGATAAATACGGTCATGAATCAATTCCTTGTGTAACCAATGTGAATGTCTGGAGATAAAGTCGGAGGGGCTTCGGCTCCTCTGTTAAGAAGGTGGAGAGCGTATGAGAGATTATTTGAACGCTAACGAAAAAAATCAATTCATGGTGCTTCAATCCATCGTGCAGATGATCGATGGATTAAGAAATAGTGGAGTAGATGGGCCAAAACTTGGAAGCATGTTGGAACAGTGGACAAAAAGCAATAACATCACTAAAGAGGAACACAAAAACCTAAAAACAGCCGAAACGTACTTAAGAAAATTTTTAGCGTCCGTATTTGAACGATTAAGCCCAAAAGAGCAGGAAGTCATCAAGAAAAAAATCATGAAGTTCGACTTTAAATTGGTGGATGATTTTACTTTGAAGCAGATTAACCGGGATATCTCGGATCGGTTTGTCAATGCGGCGGTTCCCAGAGAACAATTTAATGATTGGTGTTCAGAAATCATGAGCGTGAAGTGCAATGGATGCAAGAAGGATGGAAATACATGTGAACTGAATCAAGTATTTGAGAACAACTTTATCCCGGAAAGTGGTTTCGATTTGCCGAACTGTAAATTTGCTTATAGTAATGAATGATTGACAAAAAAAGACGAGGAGAAGGAAAGAAAACAATGAACATTTTCATCCAGTCACTGACCTATGCAGGGATTCTCTCAAACGGACTTGCCATCCTGGTGTTTATCTTATTCCATGCGACGGAACATGTGCCCACTGCTGCCATTGACTTAAGCATTTGGATTGCCACGTATCTATTCCACAAAAGAATGGGCACCTGGTAACCTATCATTTTAAATAACGGAGGATTCCGAATGGATAGAGTAGCTCAAAGCTATGCAATACTTGACCGGTTAAGATTGGATCACGGACTATATCTTGCTTCACCGTCTATCGATTACTCATTCGTATGGCTTAGGGATTCCTGCTATGAGGTCCTTCCTTACCTGAATAAATCCTGTGACCGCTACGAAAAAACCTATCACCGCTTATTGGATTTGTTTAAAGAGTATGAATGGAAACTGGATATTCATCAAACGAAAAAGCCTGTTGAACAGTGGGAGTTTATTCATGCCAAGTATGATGCTCACACGGCAAGGGAAATCGATGCCCCCTGGGGTCACCACCAACTGGATGCGATTGGTGCCATTCTGTTTGGAATTGGGCAAGGGATAAAGGCAGGGAAACCAGTCATCCGGGATTATAAAGATAAGGACATAGTACAAAAACTGGTCGGCTATCTTGCTTGCTGTGAATACTGGGACAATCCGGATAACGGCATGTGGGAGGAATGGCGGGAGATTCATTCGAGTTCGGTCGGTGCATGTGTCGCTGGCCTGCAGGCAGTAAGGGATCTGGTTTTTGTTCCAAGGGAGCTCATCTTAAAAGGATATCGAACCCTAGCTGGAATGTTCCCGGTTGAATCCAAAGACCGGCCGGCGGATTTGGCTCAGTTAAGTTTGATTTATCCGTATAAAGTAGCGTTTTGCCATGATGCCAAAGTGATTGTGGATAGAGTGGAAACATTGTTGCTTCGCAAAAAAGGAGTTATTCGTTATCTCGGGGATTCCTATTATGCAACAAATGAATATGAGGGACGGCATCATCCGTTGATGCACTATATTGGTTTCGAAGCGGAGTGGACCTTCGGTCTGCCGTGGCTGGCCCTCTGTCACTTGGAATTAGGAAACATGGAAAAGGCTGCTGAATACATCGCATGGACGGAGAATGTGATGTTGGCAGATGGAAGTTTGCCGGAATTGTACTTTTCAGGAATAGCCACACCAAACCCGAATACACCTTTAGGATGGTCGAATGCCATGTATATCTTGGCTAAAGAAGCTTTGAATCGTGAGATCGAAACTCAAGAAAAACAAAAAGAACGTATGGAGGTGTAAATATGGGACAAGTTACAGTTTGGCAAATGACACCCGAGGAATTGGAGGCATATAAGGCCAAACATCCAATAAAACCCACAAAAAAGCCAAAAGGGACAGGATTTGTCAATGTCTATGCTCCTGAGTATAGATGGCCTGGTAGTAGGAAAGCAAAGGCGGCGAGGGAATAAATGATAGATATCACAGAATTGATTCGTGATTATCGAATGATGAAACGAGAAATTGAACGTTTGCAGAAAATCCTTTTTGGACAATCGATCCCCATGCGTTCTTGGGGAGTCGCACAATACGGCATTGAGGCAACATTGCCAAAAGGGAGTTCAGGAAAGAGCCAAGCGGAATTAAAAAACATGGATATTCGGGAACAAAAGAACATCAAACGATTGGAAGAATATCAGCGTAAAGTGGTCGCCATTGAAAGTGCAGGCGACCTTTTAGAAAGAGAAATTCACAAAATCGTCTATGATTGCATGTTAAGTGGAATGACGAGACATGAGATAGCCATTCATTTAGAAATATCCCGTGATTCCGTGGATAAACTGCGAGCCGAGGTAAAGGCGCAACTCCACACAAATACGACTTTTTCCAAACTTTTGCAGGGAGAAAAAAATGTGGTGTAAAATGGGAGGGAGGTTCGGCGCGGTTGAAATTCTATCGCCCATCCACCTCTTCCGAGGTTCTCACTATTCTTTACCCCAACTTATTAAACCTTAAACAGGTTTGATATAAAACCAGCGGAAACTGGTTCGCAACCAACCGTGTGGTCCTTTTCTTAAAGAGGCGGTACTCGAACCTGGCGAGTATCGTCTTTTTCTATGTTCATTGAAAACTGGGTACGTCTATCAGTCGAAAGGAAAGCCGTAATGGATTCCTGCGGATAGCTTGCCACGTATCTGGTTTTGAATGAATATCCGTCAAAGGGTGATGAAAATGAAAGAGAATAAACCCCAACAGGAAAAGTCACCTAAGAAGAAAAAAGAGCAGTTGAGCAGGAAAGATATCGAGGAATTAATGAACATGCATATTGACACGTACACGCGGAAAAACGGGGCGTGGAGAAGGAAATGATTAGAGTCATCATTATTTCTTTGTTTCTATGTGTGGGTGCTTCACTTACTAATGGAATCGAGAATCCGCCTTTAAGAACGAAGGATTGGAGATTAATCGTTTAGCAAAAACAGATAATTGGAACAGATGTTTATTCGGAGGTGTGGTGAATGTAGGTGGCCGACCCTAAAGATTTAGCTTATAAAGATTATCGAAATGGAATGAAATATAAAGACATCGCTGAAAAATATGGCGTGACCATTAATACAGTGAAGTCATGGAAAACACGTTATTCGTGGTCGCGTGATGGTGTGCATACAAAAGAAAAAAGTGTGCACACAAAAAAGAAGAGTGCAACCAAAGAAAAACCGAAAAGAAAAAGTGGTAATCCTAATCCACAGAATCAGTTTGCAAAACGGAACCAAGCGGCAGTGACACATGGCTTATTTGCAAAGTACCTCCCTGCTGAAACCTTAGAAATCATGGAGAGCCTGAATGAACGGTCTCCGACTGATTTAATCTGGGACCAGATTCAAATCCAGTATGCAGCGATTTTAAGAGCTCAACAAATTATGTTTGTTGCGGATCAGGCCGACATGACAAGGGAAATCAAGAAAGAAAGCGAGAATGCGACCGAATGGGAGATTCAATTCGCCTGGGATAAACATGCGACCTTCCTGAATGCACAGTCTCGGGCCATGAGCGAATTGAGAAGCCTTATTAAACAATTTAACGAACTGGCCAACGAAGATGATGAGCGCCGTTTAAAGCTGGAACAGATGCAATTGGGCATCGATAAAACTAAAGCGGAAATCGACAAGTTGAATGGCTTGGACGATGAAGCAACAGCTAACGGCTTAGATCAGTTAGCAGATGCCCTCAGAAAAAGTGCATCGGCCATAAAAGGTGATGAGTAATGGAGTTTGGTTTATTCGGTAAAAAAATGCTTAATTTCATTACTAAACCTTGGGAAGAAGATGCGCGTATAAATATACTGGAAGGGTCTGTCCGAAGCGGTAAAACGGTCGGCATGATCCCCAAATGGATTAATTATATCAAAAATGGTCCACCTGGTTTATTGCTCATGACAGGCGTGTCAAAAGAAACAGTGTTTGATAACGTCCTTCAAGACCTATTTGATACGGTTGGGACTAACAACTATCGATACAATGCACAAAGTGGTCTTATCCGAATGTTTGGAAGAAAGATTAAAGTACTAGGTGCGAAAGATGAAGGTTCTGAGAAGTACTTGCGCGGTAAGACGATTGCCGGTGCTTATGCAGATGAGCTCACCTTAATGCCTGAAAAGTTTTTCAAACAACTTTTAAACCGTATGTCTGTAAAGGGCGCTAAGTTGTACGGGACAACCAACCCCGACAGCCCCTATCATTATCTTTACACTGAATACATCACGGATGAGGAAAAGTTGGCAAGCGGAATGGTAAAAGATTATCACTTTGAATTAGATGACAATCCGAATTTGGATGAAGAGTATAAAGAATTTGTCCGTAATGCTTATACAGGATTTTGGTACCTGCGTATGATTGAGGGGAAATGGGTCGTCGCACAAGGTGCTGTATATGACATGTGGGACAAACAATTGAATACATTCACGGATGAGGATTTAGCACCTGGATTTAAACATTTGGCACAACGTTACATCTCCATCGACTACGGGGCGCAGAACCCCACCGTCTTTTTGGATTGCTGGGACGATGGTGACACGGTTTGGATACTGGATGAGTATTATCACGATGGCCGGAATACCAAGCAAAAAGAAAATTCGGAATATGCGGATGACCTGATTAAATTCATAGGCGACCAGCAGCCGAGATTTATCATTGTGGACCCATCGGCGGCGGCTTTTAAGGTGACATTGAGAAACAGGGGAATCAGGACGAAAGACGCAGACAACGAAGTTTTAGAAGGAATTCGCATGATGGCGACCATGATTGCTAAACGGAAGTTAAAAGTGCACCGAAAGAACTGCCCCAACTTTTTAAAAGAGGTTTCGTCTTATGTGTGGGATGAAAAGGCAATTGACCGAGGCGTGGAGCAGCCTTTAAAGCAAAATGATCACTGCATGGATTCAGCCCGCTATCTAATTAAGACAGTGATCAGGCCAAGACGCATCACCATTTAATTGGGGAGTGAACCTTATGTGCCAAGACTGCGAACGGCTTTACGAGGAGTTGCAAAAGCAAGAGGCAATATCATATGGTTTGCGCAAGCGGATTTCCTCTTTAAAAGGGGAATTGAGATATGAGCGGCAAGAAAAAGCGAAACTGCTGAAAGATAAACGGGATCAACAGCATTACAAAAACAGCCGTAAAAAAGGTATGAGAGGCAGAAACGGCTGAGAAAGGAGGTACATAAATGGCTAAGAAAAACAGATCAAGAAGAAGGCAAGTGAAAGATACTCAACCATCCACCAATCCGAAACCACAACCACGTATGCCCAGAGGACTCACCACAGACTCATTTTCCAATGTGTTGGCACGAACGGGATTTGGAACACCTAACCTGCTTGAAGGAACAGAATACCCGCTCACCCGTCTTACAAATAACTATCAGCTGCTAAACAGCCTCTACCGAAGCAACGGGATTGTCAGGCGAGTGGTGGACACGATTCCGGAAGATGCCACCTCAAACTGGATTACACTTCAGTCCCAGATTGCTCCGGACGATTTGCGGAAAGTGGAAAACTTATGGAGTACCAGACGAATTAAACAGCAAATC
>JAUZPT010000124.1 GCA_030705745.1 Bacillota bacterium
AGCTAAAGTGAGCAGCTTCCGTCGCTGCATTTTTTCCGCATCCACCTGTACCGGTTCTTCGCAATCCATTTGTACACTGCACTTCCCGGCTTTTTCATTAAAGGGATATAGCATGCCACGCCAAAAATAAAGGTAGCTGGAAACTGAATCATCATCTTCCTTACCGCAAAAAAGCCTTTATATATTTCCCCTGTAGGCGAAATCAGATGAAGCTCCTTACGTAGCTCCCGGCTGCTAAACGTATAATCATGCTTTTCTTTTTCGTATTCCTGTAAGGAAAGCCACTGTATTCGCCTAAACCAATCAAGGCGTTTGCACCATTTTTTCGTTTCCTGGCATAATATACACTTTTCATCGTACAAAACAACGATTTTCAACCTTATCATCCCCGGATCTAGGATACGTATCATTATGTAAATAGTTTATCATACGATATAATTTTTTTATCGAAATTAACTTCTCCAAGGTGAAACCCATTTAGTGAAAAATCGCTAAAAATTTCTTTAATAGTATAGAATATTACATCGAATGTGTTATACTATTTATTGAGATGTAAGCACTTTCAGCATTAATATAATAGATAAAAGGTGGTATTCATCAGATGAACACTGTGCATAATCCTAGCGAATTACATGACTTATTAAAAGAAAACCATGTACACATTCAATTATCCGTGCCACAGCTAGTTGAAAAAGTATTGGACCGCAAAGAAGGCTTGCTAACATCCACAGGCGCTGTCCGTGCCACGACCGGTACATACACGGGACGTTCTCCAAAAGACAAGTATATTGTGGAAGAAGCCACATCGAAGGACAAGATTGACTGGGGTTCACTAAACCAGCCCATTTCCGAAGAAGCTTTTTCTAATCTGTATACAAAGATGATCAATTATTTAACACATAAAGATGAAATTTTTGTTTTTAAAGGCTTCGCTGGAGCTGATAAAAAGCATCAGCTGCCGATCCAGGTCATTAATGAATATGCGTGGCACAATCTGTTCGTTCATCAATTATTTATCCGCCCAAGCGAAGAAGAATTGAAAGAGCATCAATCAGAATTCACTGTCATATCGGCTCCGAATTTCAAGGCGGATCCTTCAGTGGACGGCACCCACTCTGAAACGTTCATTATCATCTCATTTGAAAAAAGAACCGTTTTAATCGGTGGAACTGAATATGCAGGCGAAATGAAAAAATCCATTTTTTCCATCATGAATTATCTGCTTCCTGAAAATAATATTTTATCAATGCATTGCTCGTCAAATGTCGGGCGAGAAGGCGATGTCGCTTTATTCTTCGGATTATCTGGAACTGGAAAGACTACTTTGTCCGCAGACTCCAACCGACGGTTGATCGGCGATGATGAGCATGCGTGGTCACCAAACGGCGTCTTTAATATCGAAGGCGGATGCTATGCAAAGTGCATTAACCTGACTCGTGACAAAGAACCGCAAATTTTTGATGCCATTCGTTTTGGTTCTGTTCTTGAGAACGTCATCGTGGACAATGAAACACGCATCGCCGACTATGATGATTGCACTTTGACAGAAAATACACGTGCAGCCTATCCGCTACAGGCCATTGAAAATATTGTTGATCCAAGCGTAGCTGGCCATCCAAATACGATCGTCTTTTTGACAGCAGATGCCTTTGGCGTTCTCCCTCCAATCGCGAAATTGACAAAGGAACAAGCCATGTATCATTTTCTGAGCGGCTATACGTCTAAACTTGCTGGGACAGAGCGAGGAATTACCTCTCCTCAAGCGACATTTTCTACTTGCTTTGGCTCACCATTCCTTCCGCTTCCGGCTACTCGCTATGCGGAAATGCTCGGCGAAAAAATACTTGAACATAATGCGAAAGTGTTTCTTGTCAATACAGGCTGGACTGGTGGCGAATATGGCGTTGGCAGCCGTATGAAGCTCTCCTACACACGAGCTATGATCCAGGCTGCGTTAGAAGGCGAACTCAACCAAGTTGAGACGATAAAGGATGATATTTTTGGTTTGCATATCCCGCTTCATGTTGCCGGTGTGCCTGACGATGTTCTTCTACCGAATAAGACATGGCCAGATCAACAGGCATACGAACAAAAAGCGAAGGAATTAGCTGCAAAATTCCGCGAAAACTTCAAGAAATTCACGAGTGTTTCTTCTGAAATCCAGGAAAAAGGCGGACCAATTTCATAAAAAACAAAAAGGCGGGGAAACCCGCCTTTTGTTTTCATTCCTCAGTTCGTAGAATTTAATGCAATTAGTTGATAAGTTACGATGGTGATGTTGTTTTGCCATTCGACTTTTTTGATCACTGCTATTCCGCTTGAATCACTCTCAATCGTCCTTCGAACATCGATTGGAATATCGATTGGGTAGAGCCTGTACCCGCTTTTTTCAAGCAAAAATAAATTTTCTTCCACTCGTTCTTCTCTTCCCTTTGTTACAATCATTGTATTTAATTCAAGAGGCATTCCCATATTATCGTTCCCCTTTTCTTTTCTTTTTCCTATTTTACCATTTTCGGCCCTGTGATTTCATCCACTGTGTTAAATCCTTCACCACTTTTCGATTCACAGCTGGTGGAAAGTAATGCGTGTATTGATGAAAATACCATGATACCACAGGCTTTTCCAATGCCTTCAGCCTGTTTTCAAGCCTGTAGGCATGCTCAACAGAAACATTCAAATCGTTTACACCATGAATGATTAATACTGGAGTACTTATTTTTTCCAATTCATGCAATGGGGTACGAAAATGATACCGTTCCGGAAATTTTGCTGGCGTACCACCAATTACCCGTTTCATCATCCTGCGCAGGTCTTTTCGCTCACCATACGTTAACTCCATGTCACTGACACCACCCCACGTCACAACCGAAGCAGCTTCAAAAAACTGAATGGCAGTCAGGAGCGCCATCACACCGCCGCGGGAAAATCCAAATATATGTATCCTCCGTACCCCTGGGAGAGATTGAAGAAGCTTGAATGCCGAAAAGGCGTCCTCTCGATCTTCACCGGCAAAATCCTCATTTCCTTCTCCCCCCTGATTTCCTCTGTAAAAAGGAGCAAACACGGTAAAACCTTCCGCGGCAAATTGGGCAATCCGAGCGGGCCGTACTTTCCCAACATTTTTTATGCCTCCTCTTAAATACAAGAAAGCTTCTCCATCCGTAGAACCCTTTGGCTCGGCGAGCATTCCCTTTACAATTAAGCCGTTCGAATCATAGGTGATGATTTTCAATTTCACCATTGGGTTTGGAGAAGGAAAGTTTTGACTCGCGATTATCCTTCCACTTTGAACATTCATCGTCCCCACTCCCGCTAGTTTTCGTATGAAAGTCACATGCACTTCCATCATTTTTTTATAGGCATTCACACATTCCCAACTGCTTCATAGGATATCGTAGGCATCAACAGCCCAGAAGTTTCAACACGTTTAAGGAGGATCAATTAATGAAAAAATGGCTAAAATTTAGCATTTCCCTTTTTTTAATCGGTATTCTTGTATTTCAGTTAACTGCATGCACAAACCAAAATAGCAGCCCGAAGGTTAAAAAGCTTGAAAAAGTAAGATTGTCTGAAGTGACCCGCTCCATTTTTTATGCACCTGAGTATGTCGCGTTTGCAAAAGGATTTTTTAAATCTGAAGGCCTAGACGTTGAGTTAACGACCGCTTTTGGCGGTGACAAAACCATGACAACACTTCTTTCCGGCGGAGCGGATATCGCCCTCGTAGGCTCTGAAACATCCATCTATGTGTATGCCCGCGGATCAAGTGATCCGGTCATCAATTTTGCACAACTCACTCAAACAGACGGCACCTTCCTTGTTTCTAGAAATAAACTGGACAATTTCACATGGGATCAGTTAAAGGGAAAAACCTATCTCGGGCAGAGGGTAGGCGGGATGCCGCAAATGGTCGGAGAATTCGTGCTGAAAAACCATGGCATTGATCCAAAAACCGATCTTCATTTAATCCAGAATATTGATTTCGCGAACATTCCGAACGCCTTTGCATCCGGTACGGGAGACTTTGTTCAGTTATTCGAGCCGACGGCAAGCATTTTCGAAAAAACGGGAAAAGGGCATATTGTCGCCTCATTTGGAACTGAATCAGGTCATGTACCTTATACCACATTCATGGCAAAACAAAGCTTCATGAAGGAAAAGAAAAACGTTGTTGTAAAATTCACGAAAGCAATTTATAAGGCACAGCAATGGGTTAAGACACATAAAGCAGACGAAATCGCCACTGCCATCCAGCCGTTTTTTAAAGACAGTGATGTAAAACTGATCGAAACGGTTGTCGACCGCTATAAAAGCCAAGGCTCGTTTGCAACTGATCCAATTCTTGATGAACAAGAATGGAACAATTTGCAAAACATTATGAAGGAAGCTGGCGAACTTCCTAAACAAGTCAGCCACAAAACCCTCGTCAACACAGCGATCGCAGAAAGTGTCAAAAAATAAACAAGAGAGGCGGCCGTTCCATGAGCTTCCTATCCGTTCAAAATATAAAACATTCCTATTTCACAAAGTCGACAGCCGTTGCGGCCCTCTCCGATATTTCCCTTGAAGTGAAGGAAGGTGAATTTGTCTCCTTCCTCGGTCCAAGCGGCTGCGGGAAAACGACATTGCTGTCGATCATTTCCGGTTTGATCGAGCCGACCGAGGGCCGCGTTTTGCTAGAAGGTCAACCGATTTCTCTGGCGGACGCAAAAATCGGTTACATGCTCCAGCAGGATTATTTGTTTCCATGGAAAACCATCGAGGAAAATATATTGTTGGGACTTAAATTATCCAAACGCCTGACTGAACAGTCAAAAAGCGCTTCATTGAACCTCTTGAGGCAGATTGGGTTAATCGGAGTCGAGACACAGCTGCCGAAACAGCTTTCTGGAGGAATGAGGCAGAGGGTCGCACTTGTAAGGACATTGGCAACCGAACCGAAGCTCCTCATGCTCGACGAACCTTTTTCAGCACTGGATTACCAAACGAAGCTGAAGCTTGAGGACCTTATTTCGGCCACGCTCAAGCAATTTAACAAAACAGCAATCCTCGTTACACATGACATCAGCGAAGCGATTTCAATGAGCGACCGCGTGCTGTTGTTTTCTCCTGGGCCTGGAAGATTGCATAAAGTTTTTGACATTCCTGATGTGATTAAAAATCTTACTCCCTTTGAAGCAAGAAACCATGAACTCTTTCCCGAGATTTTTCAAACGATATGGAAGGAGCTAGAGTCCTTTGAAACCTTCAAAAAATAACGCGGATCTTCTCCACAAACAGTATGTCCATTCGTTGAAAAGGGAAAAAAGGAAGGTCCGTCTTTATCAGCTGCTCATCTTCCTTTTGTTTTTCACAAGTTGGGAGTTTTCGAGCAAAATGAAGGCAATTGATCCGCTGCTGTTCAGTTCACCTTCTAAAATCATCGATTTATTATTTTCGAAACTGCATGACGGCACCTTGATGGAAAATTTAAGCGTTACGCTTATAGAAACCATCGTTGGCTTTATACTCGGTACATTGCTTGGGACTTTATTGGCCGCCATCCTATGGTGGTCACCGATGGTTTCGAAAGTACTCGACCCTTATCTCGTCATTCTCAATGCGATGCCCAAGGTGGCACTCGGACCTATTTTGATCGTGGGACTTGGCCCAGGATACGCTTCAATCATTTCAATGGGTGTGATTATCTCCATTATCATTACAACAATCGTGGTTTATACAGCTTTTAGAGAGGTAGATTCTAATTTCCTCAAGGTGCTTAGAATCTTTGGCGCTAGCCGTTTTCAATGCTTTTGGGAAGCCATACTCCCTGCGAGCTTCCCAACCATTATCTCTACATTGAAGGTGAATGTCGGCTTGTCCTGGGTCGGTGTCATAGTCGGTGAATTTCTCGTTTCCTCAAAAGGGTTAGGCTATATGATTACCTATGGCTTTCAAGTATTCGACTTTACGCTTGTTTGGCTTGCGTTGCTTGTCATAGCTGTTTTTGCTACCGTCATGTACCAGATCGTTGCTTTTATTGAGAGGAAGATTGTAAAGGAATAACATCGTTAATTTTCTTTAAGCACGCCTCGATTACTCCATCTTTCATGATAAAACTGTAATCATCCTGAAAGCGCAAATGAAGAAGATCGCCCTTAACAAATACCGGACCATTTGTTTCGAGGTATCCTTCCTTCGTTTCAAGTTGCTCGACCTGTGCAAAAAAAATGGCTTTGACAAAAGCTTGCTCTTCAAACGTAACCCGGTATTCACCTAGTTTTACCAGTTCAGAGAGGCTGGCACCAGTTTCTTCTTGTACTTCGCGCCGTGCGGCCTCTTCCAGCGTTTCACCATATTCCCTTTTTCCGCCTGGAAACTCAAAGCCTCTCTGTTTATGATTCGTCAGCAGCCAATCGTCCCCGAAACGGCAAAGGACGAGTACATGCATCGCTTCCTCGTGAAAAGGGTTTTGGTCAAATGAAAGCTCCACTTTATTCCCGTTATAATCATAAAAAACATTCATGGCTAACCATCCTCGATTTTGTTCGTTCTCGTTCTTATTATAACGGATTAGTGTGGGCTGTGCTAAATCCCAAGGGATAGCTTTATTAATTGAAAAAAATCCTTATCCCGGCTCGGATAAGGATTACAAGTTCATTTGTTATTTTCGGGCAAAATATTCATACTTTGTATATGCTGCTTTGTCTCTTCATCGCCGAGATCATGAAGCATTTGAAATATTTTTTGTGATGTTTGATCATATGAATCATTTTCTCGGTCATAATGATATTGAACGTACGGGACATGGGCCCGATAGAAATTTTGCCATTCTGTGGAATAGTTTTGGTTAAAGTACTCACGCAGCTCAATAATTTCTTCATCATTCGCCTCAATTTTATAATTCCATGAGGAACTTGAGGCACTTTGGGAGATCTCGCCACTTCCAACGTCGATATAATATGTCTTTTTTATGTGATTCATCTATTATCCCCCTTTTTAGGATGTACTTATCGTTTTCCACATTACGATAGAATTTATTCTTTTTAATTCGATCATTTTGTGAAATGAACAGGAAAGGAGTATCATAGAATGAAACAATAAATAAATTCTGAATAACTTTCCAAATGGGATTTACAGGAATAATTTTCTACTTTAAGGGTATTGAATAAATATGAAACAAAATGTGACAGGGAGGTGTAAAATTTGAAATTAGTCGACGAGCTTTATGAAATGTATCGAAACAAGTTGACCGGAGATGAAGAGGATATTGATATGCTGGCTTTCGCCTTTTTGGAAGAAATGTCTCATGAGGATTTGCTAAGTTTGCTTCAAGAAATGGATAAACAAGAACTATATGATTTAATGGGATTGTACTTGATAGAAAGTTTAAAGGGGAAATTTGCACAGGAGGAATATCAGCAGCAAAGATTCCCATCCTTTCATCCGAGAAATATCCACTAAACAATACATACCAATAGACAAGAGAAGCTGGCACATTGAATGAGCCAGCTTCTTTTTTGATTTTATTTCCCTAAAAAGGCTGTTAGCATCCATACATGTTTTCCTAGGCTGCCGGCAATTTCCGTGAACATATCAGCCGTTACCGCATCGTCCTCGTCTTCTGCCAAGGAGATCGTTTCTTTAATTTCTTCCATCATTTGCGAGAAATCATTTACTGTTGTCTGAACCATTTGATTTTCTGTTTTTTCATTCCCTGATGCCTCTTTAATGGTTGCCAAAGACAAACAT
>JAUZPT010000125.1 GCA_030705745.1 Bacillota bacterium
AATGTCTCCCCTTTTTTGTGGTTTCTTCAGCATTATGGTCGAAATGGGAGGTTTGCATAATCTAAAAATAAGATTTGAAACAAAAAACGCGAAATAAGATTCATGAAAAAAGCCAAATCCATTGAAAAATGAATTTGGCTTCAAAAATATTTAATTGTTTTCATCATCTGCGGCTTCATCCACTTTGTAACTGAGAAGAAAGTAGGCATATTTGGATTTCTCACCCGGATCCACGAGTGAAACCGTGGACTTAGTGAGCTCAATCGCTTCTTCAGGAGCTATTTTATGAGCCTTTACCGCTTTCATAATCCGTTCCTGCGATAAAGACCATTGCTCTCTTGTCAACTCGCTAAAGTGAATCATTAAATTCACATTTTCCTCTGCAGGATCATTTGTTGCCAATTGAAGCTCCTTAGCAACCAAATTTAGTCCCGGTTCCAATACTTTCATAATTTGTTCCATTAAAGTGTCATGATGGTTTTTCAGTAAATTTTCATCAAACTGAAAGAAATTGCTCCCTGTACTTTTGTTTCTTTGATAGTACTTTTCAATAAGATTTCCGTGCTGGCGTGTTTCAACAAGTTCGAGAAGTCCTGCTTCTTCGAGTTTTTTTACATGATAATACAACCGTGATTGTTTTTCGCCCAATTCTTCTGCTATTTGACTGACGGTTACTGGAATTTTGGCGATGTCCAAGATGCTGCGTTTTCGTTGATCAAGCAGCATTTTTGCGATCTCGATGTCATCTATTTTTTTCATTCCAATCTCTCCTATTTCAATTGGCGGTAACCGTTTGAGAGGTCGATTCAGATGCATTTTTGTTGTTATCTGAAAAGCTTTTGTAGCCTTTCAACAATGGCAGTAAAATGGCCACGACAACCAGAAGGCCTCCAGCTAAGGCAGTGCCATATAAAACGCCGATATCTTTTGCAACCAAGCCGCCTAATAGTATGCCGAAAATTTGAAAGCTGCTTGCTGTGATATTCAATAAAGATGAACCTCGGCCTCTAAATTCAGATGGTGTCGATTTTAAAAATAAACTGCTCAATGGAACATTGATACAAGCTTCCATTATTCCTACTATTATACACCACGCATAAATTGGAGCAATACCGTAGTTTAACTGCAGTGTATTCAGCGGTATGATAAAAACCATCCATAACCCGATAAGTGCTGTAGCTGATAAAAGGACCGTGCTCGGTTTCAGTTTTTTCAAGGCTTTTGGACCAACAAATGCTGCTCCGAAAATAACCCCCACAGCGAGTGTAGCTTCAGTTAATCCAAAATGAAAAGCAGAAACATGAAATACATTCGTCAGTACAGCAATAAGGTTTGTATTTAAAATACCCATTACGAGTGTGATTGGCATTAGGAGGATGAGTAAGAAGCGCAAGGATGGCATACCCACGACTTCACGGACGCCGGAAGCAATCGAAGAAAAGTAGTTTTCTTCGATTGTGCTATTGGATGATTTTACTTTGCCAAGAGATTTCAAGGAGAGGATGAACAGTGCTGAGAGGGCAAAGGTCGTTGCGTCAATCGAAAAGATAATGACATAATTTTTTGAGAGCATAAACAAAGCTCCAAGGGAAGGACCGATAATATTCATCGCTGCTCTCGTGGATTGTGACAGGGAAACCGCTTCTTGTATATTCGTTTCACCTACGAGATCTGGAATGGAAGAAGAACGAGCTGGATCAAAAAGTGCCGAACCAAGGCCTTGAAAAGCTATCAGAATAATAAGGGCCATCGCGGAATGATAGAAGGGAATCATTAAAAGAACAATCACCACACGGTATAGATCGGCTCCTACCATTAACCATTTACGGTTATACTTATCCGCCAGCGGACCTAGGAATATGCTGAAAAAGGCAGTAGGAAGGAGCTGGGCAAATACTGCAAGGCCGATAAGGAGAGGGTCTCTTGATAAAGTGGCCACGAGGTAAACGATGGCGATAGTGGCTACTCCATCTCCAAGCTGCGAAATGACCTGACCGAGCCAAAAACGAAAATAGGAAGGAATTTTTAGAACTTTAAACAAAGGATATCACTCTCTTTTCAAAATAATTTTATCGTTAAAATAATTTTTAATGATAAAATTAATTTTAATGAAAATACAATTATTTGTAAAGGGTGAAAATTCGGTAATTTTGTCGATTCGAAATATAAAAAATAATTATAAATAATCTCTTTCGACCACTTTTTGAATGGAAATCAATTTTTTTTACATAAAGATCCTTTAAGAGCATGAAAATAAGGATAGAAAAACCAAAGAAACTGCATCACCTTTTTTCCATGATCGAAAGGGGTTTTATGGATGTTAACTTCAGAGCAAATATCGGGCTTGCGCCAGCAATTAGTAAGTGAAAAAGAGGAATTGGAGAAGCATTTTCAGCAAAATGACCATTTTAATCTAACGAGAGGGCATTTTCATGAATCTGTAGGTGACCTGTCAAGCTATGATAACCATCCTGCAGATGAAGGTACAGAGTTATTTGAGCGTGAGAAAGACATTGCTCTAAATGAGCATTATAAACTAGGGTTAAGTAATATCGAACGGGCATTAGCCGCAATTGATTCAGGCACGTACGGGAAATGTGAGGTGTGCGGGCAAGATATTTCTCTTGAACGATTAGAGGCGCTGCCCAACGCGCTCTATTGCATAAAGCACAGTCCGGATCAGCATATATCCCGACACCGGCCAGTTGAAGAGGAAGTTTTGGGGCCGCCATTCGGAAAATTCGACATGGATGAGAAACATGAGTCCGTTGTCTATGATGCCGAAGATACGTGGCAGGAAGTGGCGCAGTTTGGAACTTCAGAGACGCCATCCGATTTTATGAATGCACAGGATGATTATCAAGACATGTATGTAGAAGCAGACGAGAATATCGGTTATGTGGAGGATTTTGAGAACTTTGTTGGCAATGATATGTATGGAAATAATGTTAAAGTTTATCCGAATGAGCAACATGAACAATATGAGGAAATGCTTGATAAAAAAGGAATTATGACAACCTTCGGGGATTTGCATGAATTTGAACACGACCCGTATGTTGACAGTGAGTGAAAACGGGTATAGTGACTGTGTAGCAGGAAAACAGCTTTCGACGGGGAGCTGTTTTCTATACTGAATGAGAAGGAATTTGGAGAAGATCAAATAGGTTCGACGATCAAACAAATTAAGGATGAATGGAGGTTGTCAATTATGAATGAAAAAAAGCATATGCCATCGAGAGAAATGTTGGACGAGGCATTTCATATGCTTCAGGATGCAATTACCCGGATAACTGTCGATGAAGAAGCGTTTAGCATGAAACAAGAGCATGAGGGAAAACAGAGCTGAGCTTAGGCATTTATGTTTTTAGGGATCACCCATCCGGCTGTTTTTCCTAGGCTAAAAAAGTTTACTTCGTGCTACATTAGGTCGAGGAAGCAATATTATTTCTCTAGACCCACCTGTCATTCATTTGATATGATTTCAACAGACTTTGTTATATGAAAGAGTAAAACTTTGGAACTTTGAAAACTGTCTAGCTTCAGCACCTAGCCCCTCGAGGTCGCTTCGGTCCTTCCAATAAAGTCAAAGAACGACTTTATTGGAAGGCCCTCCAGCGCTGGTCGGGGCTGACCAAGGTGCTTCCGCTTTTCTAATAAAAGGTGGTTTAACTTGGAAATGAGAGAATCATTGGCTAAAAAAATAGCCTGGATTAGTTTAATAAGCAATGTTTTGCTTACATTAGGGAAAATTATTATTGGCATTTACGGAAAAAGTGATGCCGTTTTCGCTGATGGAATTCACTCAGCCGCGGATGTATTCGCTTCTGTCATCGTATTACTTGTCATAAAAATTTCAAATAAACCAGCAGACCAGGAACATCCTTATGGACATGGAAAAGCAGAGGTCATTGTTTCTGGCATTGTCGGTATTCTGCTTTTATTTGTCTCGTTTTATGTTGTTTATGAAGGAATTATGGGTTTTTTTCATCCGATAGTAATTCCAAGTCTCCTTGCGGTGCTAGTGGCAGTGATTTCCTATGGTGCAAAGCTTCTTTTATATCGATCTTCCTTACGTGTGGCCAAACAGCATAAAAGCAAGGCGATTGAAGCGATTGCCTTTGACCATAAAGCAGATATTGCCGCTTCAATCGCGGCAGCCATTGGAGTCGCACTCTCCATTATCGGTCAACGATTACATATTTCTCCTCTATTATATGGTGATAAGCTTGCAAGTATTTTTGTGGCGTATTTAATTTTTAAAATTGCAAAAGAAATGCTGACCGAGGCTTTTGATATCTTACTAGAGCGGAACATTAACACAGATACGCTAAATGATTATATAACCGTGATCTCTGAATTTGAGCAAGTCCGCAGAATTGACCGAATCAGGGCGAGAGAACACGGCCATTACGTTCTTGTTGATTTAAGGATTTCAATTGACCACTATAAAACGATCAAGGAAGGGCATGATCTTGCCAAGGCGATAAAAGAAAAATTAAAGCTGAAATATGATAATATTGAAGAAGTTTTGATCCACCTCAACCCCTATTTTCCGAAAGAATAACAAATCGCTAAAAACAGGTTTGTGCTTTTTGCGGCAAGGGTTTATGATAAGCTTGTAAAACACTTCGGAAGGAGATGATATTTTTGAGCTATTCGATAGACCCAGACCCCGAAAGGCATGGGGAAGTCAAGAATATCTTTGAATGGATCGATTTGATTTTTGCAAGAATATCAGCTCTAGAGAAGGTAGGATGGCTTCCTCTAAAAAGATGAGGAGGTTTTAGCATGATTGAAATTTTTAAAAGCAATCAAGAACGACAATTAGAAAAAGTAGAATCAATTTCAAAAGGGTGCTGGGTAAACATGCTGGCTCCCACCGAAGAGGAAATTATAAGAGTTGCATCAGAAACACAAATTTCAGAGGATTTCATTAAAGATGCATTGGACGATGAAGAACGGCCACGTATTGAAAGAGAAGAAGGCCAAATCTATATTATCGTGGATTTCCCGTATATTATTCATGATGATTCCGGCTTTCCCATTTATGAGACAATCCCTATTGGTATTGTATTAACGGATGAATGCATTGTTACGGTTTCCCTAAAGGACACACCGATTTTAAATGATTTTAAGACGAATAAAATGAAAGAATTTTTCACATATAAAAAGACACGCTTTGCGCTGCAAATTCTTTTTGTAATTTCTACTTATTATTTGCGATTTTTAAAACAGATCAATAAAAAGACGAATGAGATTGAACACGAATTGCATCAATCGATGAAAAATAAAGAGTTATTTGGATTTTTGGCGCTCGAAAAAAGTTTGGTTTATTTTACGACTTCACTCCGATCGAATAAATTTGTTCTCGATAAAATCCTTCGTTTCAATTATTTAAAAATGTACGAAGAAGATAAGGATCTGCTTGAAGATGTAATCATCGAAACGACACAGGCGATTGAAATGGCCGATACATACAGCTCGATTTTGAGCAGTATGATGAATGCCTTTTCGTCCATCATTTCAAATAATCTGAACATCGTTATGAAGTTCCTGACTTCAATCACCATCATTTTGTCCTTCCCGACAATGGTAGCAAGCTTTTATGGAATGAATGTCAATATCCCATTCCAGCACAGCAAGCATGCATTTTTAATTACCCTTTTAATCGCAGGATTTTTAACAAGCTCAACTGCATTAATTTTTTGGAAAAAGAAATATTTTTAAAGCGCCAGCCTTGCTTAGGCTGGATTTTTTTTGTTTAAGGAATAAACCATATTGTATAACACTTTTTTTATTACTGTAATGAGCGTGAAAAATTCCGATTCATTTTTCTAATGAGTGGTAATAAGAATATCGAATTGGAAATTTTTCCAATCTTCTTTTATGGTAAATGAGGGGTGATGAAAATGGATAATCATTTTTTTAATCGGATTGATAAAGAAACGTATACAGCTAGAAGAGCAGATTCAAGCTGGAAACAAGTCATAAAAAACAATGTGGTTGTAAAAGGGAAAAATGCTGCCGATATTGGATCGGGTGGAGGGATTTATTCGATTGCTCTCGCGGAAATGGGGGCAAAAAAGGTAATAGGGGTAGATATTTCAGAGAATATGTTAGCCGGTGCGATAGACAATTGTCGAGACTTTAAGAATATTCTATTTCAAGTCGGGACAGCACAAAGTACAAATCTGGAAACTGATCAATCAGATATCGTTTTGGAAAGGGCTCTAATCCATCATTTAAAGGAAAATGAGCTTGAAGACTGCTTTATCGAAGCAAAAAGGGTCTTGAATGAAAATGGTGTTCTTATCATACAAGATCGTACAAAAGAAGATTGTGTTTTGAAGGGAGATACGGAACATATCCGTGGTATTTTCTTTGATATTTTTCCTGAATTAATAGAAAAAGATACGATGAGAAGGCATAGTGCAGATGTGGTCTCTACTTATTTAAAAAGGGCAGGATTTAGAGATATCAAGGCTATCACCTTCTGGGAAAATCGACGGACATACGAATCGATCGTGGAATTGAAAGGCGAAATCATCTCGCGAAAAGGGCGTTCGATTTTATTCGAATTAAACGAAGAACAGATCCATTGTCTCGCAGATGAAATCGAAAAAAGAGTGGAAAACCAATTTCCACTTACAGAAAAGGAAAGATGGACCATCTGGTTTGCTATAAAATAATTGAACTGAAAAAGAACTATTCAAAGCCCAGAATGCTAATCTGGGCTTTTCGTATTTTTTATAAATTTGCATAGTTTTACAGTTATTCTTGGGTAGTGTCATTAAGGTATACTAGGTCGCTGCCGAATTCTACATGTCCCTTAATCATGCACCATTAGTTATTTTTAACGATGTTCTTCCATATTCTAATTTTCTGAATTTCAGAAAAATTTACAATTTATTTATAATTTATCTACACAGTATTTACATACCCATCATACTGGATTTACAAACCAATTATATAATCATATTGCACTAGTAAAATAAGATAATATGGAGGTTTAGGAATTATTTTCTTTTTAATATCCCATTTTATTAAATATAAATAGGAGGAAAGTAATGAAAAAGACTTTATCCAGTTTAATTGTGGCAGGTATGATTGTGAATGCAGTACCGACTATTATCCCTATGAACACAGCCAGTGCAGCAATGGTTTCAAAAGCAACTTTATCCAAGGTTATAGCAGGTCAGAAAAATATCAGCCTTAACGGAATCAATAGTAAGCTATCCTCAATCGTTTATAAAGGCAGAACGCTTTATTCCGCGAAAGATATCGCAGCTTCATTTAAAGCGAAATATTTTTTTGATAAAAAAACAAAGTCTTACATGATGACTTTAAAAGGAAAGAGCATTTCTTTCAAAGCAAATAGCTCTTTTATTCTAGCAAACAATAAAAAGGTTGATTTAAGAGCTCCTATTGCTACTTACCAAAATCAAATGTATTTGCAAATAGATCCAATCGTTTTTGGCCTTGGCGGTGATTTTATTTATAATCCGCAAACGAAGGATTTATACGTGTCAACTACAAGCTTGGTTAAAGGTAGTTCTTCTGATGCACAATGGATTGACAAAAACCATGTAGTTTTCACAAATGAGTTAGGTGATTCGGTTACTACGAATGTAATGGATGTAAGCACAAAAACAGTGAAACAATTTAACACTGCAGAAATGGTTGTTTCTCCAGATGGAGATCAAGCGGTTTATGC